>JANYCE010000053.1 GCA_025360445.1 Betaproteobacteria bacterium | reverse complement strand
AAAAAATGGCTGGGGAGGTAGGGATCGAACCTACGAATGCCGGAATCAAAATCCGGTGCCTTACCACTTGGCGACTCCCCAACGCTGATGAACCTCGCGGGGCGCGAACTCGCGCCAGCCGCCTACTCGCACATATCCTTCAATGGATGACAAGCCAATCCTTGCGCCAGCACGCCGCGCATCGTCGCTGGCAACCGCTTTAACACTGCACGCGCCGCCGCTTCGCTGCCAAACTCCGCAAACACACAACCGCCCGAGCCCGTCACGCGCGCTGAACCGAACTGATTTAGCCAATCCCGGTGCTGTGCAACGGCCGGATATAACCGACAAACCACCGGCTCCAGATCGTTTATTCCAGACGCAGCGGAAAAGGGCGACATTTTAGTCGGAATCGAATCCCTAATCAAATCCGGATGTTGGAATATTTGTGCGGTCGCAACTTCGACCGCAGGAACGAGGACGACATACCAGGCGGGCGGCAACTCCAAAGGGGTCAATACCTCGCCTATCCCTTCGCCTAAGGCGGACTCGCCGAACACAAATACCGGCACGTCTGCTCCCAGTTGCAGCGCTAAATCCTGTAATCGCGCACGCGGCCAGTCGAGTTCCCACAGCCGGTTCAACACGATCAATGTCGTTGCCGCATCGGAACTGCCGCCACCGAGCCCGCCACCCAGTGGCAGATTCTTTTGGAGCGCAATGTCGGCGCCGCGCCGCACCCCGCCGGCTTTCTGCAGCAACCGCGCGGCACGCAGCGTAAGGTCGGCCGCTTCCGGGACGCCGACAACAGCGTGTACTCGGGAGATGATTCCATCATCGCGCAACGAAAATTGCAGCGAGTCGCCGAAATCGATGAAACGAAATACGGTCTGCAACAGGTGAAAGCCGTCAGCGCGACGGCCAATCACGCGCAGCATCAAATTAAGTTTGGCTGGCGCGGGATAAGCGCGTGCGCCCGTCATGGCGCATCGCGTAACAAGCTATCGACGGCCAACCGGATCTCGGCGTCATTGCCGACGATGTCCAGACGCGATGGACGCGTTGCATCCGGCGCCGCATAGTTGAATGCGATCTGCCAGTCGCCATCTTGCAGGCGCACCAGGCGACGCGCGTCATCGCGCTCGATACCGGCCGCTGCCGCACCCGGGGCCGCTTCACCGAACACCCAGTAACGAAGTCCGTCGACTGGAAATCGCCAGCCGAATGCACTCTTGGTCAGACTCTCGATCGAGCTGGCCCGATATTGCCGCTGATCGGACGCCGTTAGGGTTGCGCCGTTGGCGTCGGCTTCGAGATAGGCAATGGTTTGGCCGAGCGGCGCTGCAAGCCAGATGTCGTCGCGCCCCGGCGCCTGCTTCCAGCGCAGCGAACTCGAAAATCCGCGCTCCTGGTAACGCACGACGATTCTGCCGGCGAGCTCAAAAGCAGGGACGCCGTCCACCGCGCGGGGCGGCGAAATTCCCGCGCATGCCGACAGCAGCACGGCGCACAACGCTGCGCAGCATCGAAACAGGACTGTCATCACAGGGACAAGCCGCGTCAGCGGCGCGGGGTTCAGGGAGAAAACTTCTTGACCGTCGCCGACAATAGTTCGTTGCCAGGATGATCTTTCAAGGCAGCGGCCCACACCCTCTTTGCCTCATCGCGACGCCCCGTTGCCCACAACACTTCGCCCAGGTGCGCCGCGATTTCCGCGTCCGGTCGAATTTCAAGCGCGCGTTGCAGGAAAGTCACCGCCGCATCGTTCTGATTCATTCGAAAAAGTACCCACCCCATGCTATCCATGATGAATGGATCTTCGGGCGCGAGCTTTAACGCCTGCTCGACGAGTGCATAAGCTTCGGTGAGCCGTGTATTGCGATCTGCGAGCGAGTAGCCAAGCGCGTTATAAGCGTGCGCATAATCGGGCTTTAACGCGATGACTTTGCGCAGATTGGTTTCCATTACGTCGATGCGGTCGACCTTCTCCGCTGCCAGCGCCTGGTCGTACAAAAGCTCGGTTGAATTCGGATTCTTCGCAATCGCCTGGCTCAGGAGATCGAATGCAGCACGATAGTCGTTCGCGTCGCGCAACAATTGCGCTTCCGCCTGCGTAAATTGCACGCGTTCGGCACCGTTGCGGCCGGCATCCTGCAAATACTTGCGCGCGTCATCCAACTTGCCCTGCTTCGCGAGAATGCCCGCGTAGCGTGCGCGCGCGGGCACATACTGCTCGCCGTCATTGACGCTCGAATACCAGCGCAGCGCGTCGGCCGGCCGTTTGCGCTCTTCGTTGACCTGGCCCAGATAGAAGCGAACCGCATCGGGGTCTTTGTAATCCGTCTCGAGTGCGTGCTGGAGCTGGGTCTCGGCGACATCGAAATCGTTAAGCTGCAGGGACAATAAGGCGACCGCCATCGTCACGTCGGCGTTGTTCGGAAATTCTTTTAGGAGGGTTTGAAATTCGGCGCGCGCCAGCGTGTATTTCTTGTCGCTTACCAGCAGGCGCGCATAACCAAGGCGCACGTCCATCGCGCGCGGGTGCGCTTTCAGATAAGTCTGATAGTAAGCAAGCGCCTCGGTGTTCGACGCGCGTTGCAACAGCTGTCCCTGCAACAGCGCTGCCTCTTCCCAGTCGCCGCGCAATTTCAACGCATGGCGAACTTCAGCGATCGCAAGTGGCGCATCGCCTGCTGCAGCGGCGGCCTGCGCGATGCTGTAATGCGCTTCAGGCACCGCGGAATAAGGCTTAGCGAGGTTTTGCGTCAACTGCAGCACTGCCGCCTTGTCCGGATGGCGCGCCAAAATGTTGTTCAGCTGCATGAACGCGCCGCCGATGTGCTCTTTGTCAGAGGCGAGCCATTTCTCAAGATGAGGTTCTGCATCGCCAAGCCGCGCTTGATTAACGAGCAATGCGGCAACGACCTGCCGCGCTTGCTGAGATTGCGGATCGACTGCCAGCCATATACTCGCTGTTTCGAGTGCGTGGCCAAAGAAACGTGTGTTTAAAGCGACTTCGGTGGCGCGCTGTGCGATACGCGGATCTTTAGTTTCTTTCGTTAAATCGAGAAATGACTGCACGGCGACGTTGTTTTGGCCGCGTTGCAGCGCGATTTCAGCGAGCAGCAATTTGAACAATACCGATTGGCTCATTGCCAGCGCCGGCAGCGCGGCCGTGGTGGCGACGGAGCGCACCACGACACGCGGCTTGGACGCTGTCTGCGCAGACGCGGCGGATTGGCCCGGCGTGTCCTGCGATTCCGTTGACGGCTGCGTCGGTTGCTGCGCGCACGCAGCGAGTGCAAGCAAAGATAAGCAGGCAACGGGCTTGAAAATGTTCATCGGCGGAGCGGCTTCGCTTGGAGTGTCTGGCAGGAATACAGATAAGAGCGAATTATAGTTCGCAAGTTCTTCATAATTCGCCACATATTAGGTATATTTAGCGCCCACCACAAGCCGCGCACTGAGCGCGCGCACGGCGCACCGGTAACGAATATGCAAGCATCGTCCAGCGAAATTACTGTTTCCGCCCAAGAGCTTTCCCGAAATTTTGGCGCTCATACGGCAGTCGCCGGTTTAAGCCTCGAGCTAAAGCGCGGTGAAATTTTAGGCTTTCTCGGCCCGAACGGCGCCGGCAAAACCACCACCATGCAGATGCTGACGGGCAATCTGGCGCCCACTCGCGGCGCGATAAGCATCTGCGGAATCGATCTGTTCGATGAGCCGACCTCGGCCAAAGCGCGCATCGGTTATTTGCCCGAAACCCCGCCGCTGTATCGCGAACTCACCGTGAGGGAATACGTCGATCTGGCCGCGCAATTGCATCGGGTAGCAAAGACAACACGCGCAGCGGCAGTCGCTGAAGCGCTCGGCAACTGCGGGCTTGCCGACGTTTCCAAAAAACTGATCGGCACGTTATCCAAGGGCTATCAGCAGCGAGTCGGCATCGCGCAGGCGATCGTGCACCGGCCCGACGTCGTGATACTGGACGAGCCGACGGTCGGGCTGGATCCCAATCAAATTCGCGAAATCCGCAACCTGATCCGCGAGCTCGGCCGCGACCGCAGCGTGATTCTGTCGACCCACATCCTGCCGGAAGTTGAAAGTGTGTGTGACCGCGTGCAGATATTGCATCACGGCGCCACCGTATTTAACGACTCGATTACTGCGCTAAAGCAGTTTCAAGGCGGCCGTACAATATTGCTTGGCCTCAAGCGACCACCGGCGCTCGCCGACTTGACAGTCGATGGCGTGGCGCGGGTCGAGCCGGCAGGCGAAGGCATTTTTCGCGTGACCTTCGCCGACGGCTGCGACCCGACGGACGAACTCGTGCGGCGCGCGGTAGCCAATGCGTGGGGACTGTATCAACTCACGCCGGCGCAAGCGAGTCTCGAAGACGTA
>JANYCE010000046.1 GCA_025360445.1 Betaproteobacteria bacterium | reverse complement strand
GCACGGCTTCTACTGGTTCCGGCTCGCGACGGACGTTGATGTGCCGCGCTGGCATGAAGACCGCTCGGCGGTCGAAGATTTGCCGATGCTGGTGCTGTTCGACGGCTGGCATAGCCTGTTTCGCGAACGGGTGGTGCCGTGGCGCATAGGCATGGCCGAAAAGACGCGCGCGCAATTCGAAACGGATGTGCTGCCGCGGTACATCGAATTGCAGCGCTGGTATGCCGCCAAAGGCACGCCGGTCAAGCGCGCCCGCATCGAAGATCATGCGCTATGGCAGGAAGACGGGCAGGAGTGGCTGGTAGCACTGCTCGAGCTCGACGGGTCGGCTGACAATCCCTGGTATTTTTTGCCGCTCGCGCTCGCGTGGGAAGAGCGCGAGGAAGAGCGCGTGCGCGCATTGACGTCCGCGGCGATAGTGAAAGCGCGCCAGCAGGCCAACGTCGGCGTTATCGGTGACGCATTCGCAGACGAATCTTTTTGTCGCGCCATTGTGAAGGGGATCGCTGCCAACAAAGAAGTGCCGACCGCACACGGTAAATTGCGGTTCCGCCCGACTGCCGCATTTGCTTCGCTGGCGGGCGCCGACTTGGCCGCGCTGGCGGTGGGCCGGCAGCAGGCGCTCAGCAGCAATACGCTCGTGATACTCGGCGAACAGTTGATGCTGAAAGGCTATCGGCGGCTGCAGCGCGGCGTCAATCCGGAGTTCGAAGTAGGGCAATTCTTAACCGAAGTAGCGCGCTACCCGAATTGCGTGCCGATTGCAGGCTGCGTCGAATACGCGCATGCGGACGGCGGCACGATCACGCTCGCATTGCTGCAGGGTTATGTGTCGAATCAGGGCGACGCGTGGACTTACACGCTCGATTACCTCGCGCGCTATCTGGAAGAACGGCGTCTGAATGGCGCCGCCGACCCTGCCGACGTGCACGGCGCATATGTGGCATTGATTCGCATACTCGGCACGCGTTCGGCGGAACTGCATCGCGCCTTTGCGCAGCCCGGCACCGAGGCTGCATTCGCTCCGGAGCCGTTGACTGAAAGCGATGTTGCCGCGTACCGAAATCAAGTGCAAATTGAAGCGGGCGACACTCTGCGCCTGCTTGGTGAACGCATCACGCAGTTGCCGGAACCCCTGCGCGCTTCAGCGCACACGTTGATATCAGCGCAGGGCCGCCTCAATGCCCGGATCTCCGAGTTGGCACAGGTGCAGGTGCGTGGCTTAAAGACGCGCTTTCACGGCGACTATCATCTGGGCCAGGTGCTGTTGACCAAAAATGATTTTGTGGTGATTGATTTCGAAGGCGAGCCCGGCCGCGGGTTCGACGAACGACGGGTCAAGCAACCGCCGATGCGCGATGTGGCCGGCATGTTGCGGTCGTTCAACTACGCGCGCTGCAGCGCGACGCGCAATGTTGCTGCGGGCATCGACGATCCCGAGCGGTTCGCGCCGCTGGCGGGAGCCTGGGAAAGCGAAGCGCGCAATGCATTTCTCGATGCTTACAACGCGGCGGCCGGCGACGAATTGTTTGACGCTCCGCTGCAAGCGGGCGTTGGTTTGCTCGGACTTTTCGAACTCGAGAAGGCGCTGTACGAGTTGCGCTACGAGCTCCAGAACCGGCCCGACTGGGTAAACATTCCTCTACAGGGCATCCTCGAATTGATCGACGCGCCATAAACGCGCCACCGGAGATATTTATGGACAGCGTCTACACATTTCTTGATCCCGCGAGGAATTTCTTCAACGGAATAGCGACGTACCTGCCGCGGGTCGCGCTCGCTCTGTTGGTGGTCGCCGCCGGCTGGCTCGTTGCCAAAGCGGTGCGTTACGCGGTTGAGCGCGCTTTGCGGGCAATGAATTTCAACGTGCTCACGAGCCGCGCCGGCATGGATGAATTCCTGCAGCAGGGCGGCACCCGCAGTGACACTACCGCACTATTCGGTTTTCTCGCGTTCTGGCTGGTGGTGCTCGCGTCGCTCGTTGTGGCATTCAATACACTCGGTCTTAGCTATGCAACGGAATTGATCGGCCGGCTCGTGCTGTTCGTTCCCAAGCTCATGCTCGCGTTATTGATTTTGACGCTGGGCGCGTATTTCGCACGCTTCGTGGAACAAGCGGTATTGAGCCATTGCCGCGATGCGCAGGTGCCCGACGGCGAATTCTTAGCCAGGCTTGCGCAATACGCAGTGATGACTTTCGTAGTTTTGATCGCGCTCGATCTCACCAACATCGGCGGCGACCTCGTGCGCGAGACTTTTCTCATCATCCTGGCCGGCATCATGCTGACGATCGCTCTGGCGTTCGGACTTGGCGGGCGTCACTGGGCCGCGGGCATGCTCGAACACTGGTGGCCGCGCATAAAAAAAGATGGCGATGACAAACGCTGACTCACACGCTCGAGGCGGAGATTTCCTGTAATGACAAAAACCACCAGTCAACCCGTGACGGCCGTTTGGCCGGGCCGTCCTTACCCTCAAGGCGCTACGTGGGACGGGGGCGGCGTCAATTTTTCTTTGTACTCGGCGCATGCCGCGCGCGTGCAGCTATGCCTGTTCGACGACGGCGGCCGGCGTGAGATACAGCGGATCGATTTGAGCGAGCGCACCGAACAGGTGTGGCACTGCTATTTGCCCGAGGCGCGGCCCGGTCTCCTGTACGGGTATCGCGTGTCCGGCCCGTACCAGCCGGAACTCGGACACCGGTTTAATCCTTATAAGTTACTTCTCGACCCGTACGCGCGCGACATCACCGGCGCGCTGCGCTGGAGCGATGCGCATTACGGCTATGCAATCGGCCACAAGCGTGAAGATTTATCGTTCGACCGCCGCGAAAGCGCGCGCGGCATGCCTAAGTGCCGCGTGATCGACAGCGCGTTCACCTGGGGCGACGACCGCCGTCCGAACGTGCCCTGGCGCGATACCGTCATTTATGAGATGCACGTTCGCGGCTATACCAAGCTGCACCCGCAGGTGCCGCCGGCCCTGCGCGGGACTTACGCCGGCTTGAGCTGCCCGCTGGTAATCAACCATCTGCGCCGGCTCGGCGTAACCACCATCGAGTTATTACCGATTCACGCGTTTGTTGATGACCGCACGCTGATCGAGCGCAGCCGGCGTAATTATTGGGGTTACAACTCGCTTGGTTTCTTTGCGCCGGAGCAGCGCTATAGCGCTAGCGAAGGAGTGGGCGAATTCAAAACAATGATCAAAGCGCTGCACTTGGCAGGTCTCGAGGTAATTCTTGACGTGGTCTACAACCATACCGCCGAAGGAAACCAGCGCGGCCCGACGCTGTCGTTTCGCGGCATCGACAATGCGACCTATTATCGGCTGCAGCCGGAACAGCCGCGTTATTACGTCGACTACACGGGTTGCGGCAATATGCTCAACATGCTCGATCCGCATGTGCTGCGGCTGGTGATGGATTCGCTGCGGTACTGGGTCGAAGAAATGCACGTCGACGGATTCCGCTTTGATTTGGCCAGTGCGCTTGGGCGCGAGGCGCATGGGTTTGATCCATCGGGTTCGTTCCTCGATATCATCCGGCAGGATCCGGTGCTGTCGCAGGTCAAGCTGATCGCAGAGCCGTGGGATCTGGGCGAGGGCGGCTACCAGGTGGGAAATTTTCCAACGGGCTGGCGCGAATGGAATGACCAGTACCGCGACACCATGCGCGCGCACTGGAAAGGCGACGGCGGTCTGATCGGTGATTTCGCGCGCCGGCTCACCGGTTCGAGCGATATTTATGCGCATAGCGGGCGCGGCCCGTCGGCGACGGTCAATTTTATTACCGCCCACGATGGCTTCACGTTGAACGATCTTGTCTCTTACAACGACAAGCACAACGAGGCCAACGGCGAGGACAATCGCGACGGCACGAGTAACAATCTCGCGTGGAATTGCGGCGCCGAAGGTGTCACCGACGATCCTGCGATTAACGCACTGCGCGAAAAGCAGAAACGCAATCTGCTGGCGACCTTGCTGTTGTCGCAAGGTGTGCCGATGCTGCAGGCAGGCGATGAAACCGGGCGCACCCAACAGGGTAATAACAATACTTACTGCCAGGACACCGAACTTTCATGGCTGTCGTGGACTGAAGACGAGACGCGGGCAAGTCTCTTTGACTTTACGACGCGACTGATCGCGCTGCGCCGCGCGCATCCGACGTTTCGCCGGCGTTATTTCTTCACGGGCGAAACGGCCGCCGGCGGAACCAAGGACATCATGTGGCTCAAGCCCGATGGCGTCGAGATGACGCCCGACGAATGGGCCAAGGATTTTGCGCGCTGCCTCGGCGTATATCTGGCCGGTAATGCGCTCAGCGAAACTGATTCGCTCGCGCGCCCTCTAAATGACAGGAGTTTTTTGATGCTGTTCAATGCGCACCATGATGCGATCGCCTTCAAGCTGCCGGAAATAGGCGGACCGGCGGATTGGCACTTGCAGTTTGATACAGCGATTGACAACGGGGCGTCCGTAGCGAGCTCGGCACCAGCGGGCGTTGAGTATCCGCTGCAAGGGCGCTCGCTCGTGTTGCTCGAGCAGGCAGATCTACCGGCATGAAGCGGCGGCATTGTATGCCGTTTGGAGCCGAACTCGATGACGGCGTTGCAAAATTCCGGCTGTGGGCGCCAGGCGCGCACGGGGTCACTTTGGAACTCACGCACGCGCGCGGCCGGCATGTTCAACCACTGAGCGCGGAAGAGGCCGGTTGGTACACAGCGACACTTGAAAACCTTCCAGCCGACGCGCGCTATCGCTTCCGGGTGGACAACCGTATCAGCGTGCCGGACCCGGCGTCGCGCTTCAATCCACAGGACGTCCACGCCGCAAGCGCACTGATCGATCCGTGCAGTTACGAGTGGTCCGACGAGGCTTGGAAAGGCAGGCCGTGGGAAGAGGCTGTTATTTACGAACTGCATGTAGGCACGTTCACGCCTGCGGGCACGTTTAACGGCGTCGTCGAGCGCCTCGACTATCTGGTTCGTCTGGGTGTGACTGCGATCGAACTCATGCCGGTTGCTGATTTTCCCGGTAAGCGCAACTGGGGATATGACGGCGTGCTGGCGTTTGCGCCCGACGCAAGTTACGGCACGCCCGACGATCTGAAAAATCTGGTGGTCGCAGCGCATGCCCGCGGCCTGATGATTTTTCTCGATGTGGTCTACAACCATTTCGGCCCTGAAGGCAATTATTTGCCCGTGTATGCGCCGCAATTTTTCGATGAGACGAAACACACGCCATGGGGTGCAGCGATCAATTATGGCGGCGCGCAGTCGCGCAATGTGCGCGACTTTTTTATCCACAACGCGCTCTACTGGCTGGAGGAATATAACTTTGACGGACTGCGTCTCGATGCCGTGCATGCGATCGTCGACGCGAGCGAGCCGGATTTTGTGACGGAACTGGCACGCCGTGTGCGCGAAGGGCCGGGGCGTGAGCGCCACGTGCACCTCGTCTTCGAGAACGACCTCAATCAGGCGCGCTACCTGAAGCGCGAAGACGGCGGCCGGGCAGCGATCGCCAACGCGCAGTGGAACGACGATTTCCATCATGCGGTTCACGTCATGACAACTGGCGAGACGGATGGCTATTACGCGGACTATGCGCAGAAACCGCTATGGTTTATAGGCCGCACGCTCGCTGAAGGCTTTGCTTATCAGGGTGACCCGTCGCCGTATCGCGGCGGCGAAGTCCGCGGCGAAGTGTCGGCACAACTTCCGGCGACCTCGTTCGTTTCATTCACGCAAAGCCATGACCAGGCCGGCAACCGGGCGTTCGGCGATCGAATCGGTTCGATTGCACGCACGCCGGCGTTGCGGCTTTCCGTCATCAGCCTCCTGCTCGCGCCGCATGTCCCGATGTTGCTCATGGGCGAAGAGTTTGGTGCGTCCTCGCCGTTTCTTTTCTTCTGTGACTTCGGCGCGGATCTCGCCGATGCCGTGTGCGATGGCAGGCGCCGCGAGTTTGGAACGTTCGAGCGCTTTTCGAATGAAAGCGCGCGGCTCGAAATACCGGATCCCAATGCCGAAGCGACTTTCCTCGACTCAAAATTAAAATGGGATGAGGTCGCGGCCCCCGGATTTAGCGAATGGCACACGCTATACAGTGATTTGCTTGAAATCAGACGCCGCAAAATAGTCCCGCATCTGAAGGGCGGCGCAGGCGGCGCGAGCTTTGCTGTCGAAGGCGGTGGTTTAGCTGTTGATTGGATTTTGCCCGATGCCACGCGGCTGCATCTGCGCGCAAATTTCTCGGAACAGCCGTGGCAGTTCACGCCGGTGCGCGGCGAAATTATTTATGCAAGCGATGGCGCCACCTCGAATGCCGTGCGGGCGTGGAGCGGGCTATGGACGCAGGAGAATGCGCATGGGTGACGCGCGCCTCGCACAACTGGCGCGCAGCCATGGCATCGACACCGGTTATGACGATGTGTGGGGCGGCCGCCATGAGGCGTCGGACGAAACATTGCAGGCGGTGCTCGCAGCGATGCATGTCGACGCCACGAGTGCGCAAGCGGTGGCAGCGGCGATCGAGGAGCGGCATCGGGCGCAGTGGACACCGGTTCTTGCGGCGACGGTCGTGGTGCGGGTGTCCGCGTTGACCGCGGGCATACGAATTCAATTGCCGGCCGCAATCGAGGCCCCCGTGTTCGCGTGGCGTATTACCGAAGAAGGCGGCCGCGTATTCAACGGCAGTTTTCATCCGGATAATCTGCGCGTAATCGAATCGTTTGAACTCGAGGGCGCAACGCGCCGCGCCGCGCGGTTGCCGTTGGCGGCGGCGCTGACGCCCGGCTATCATCGCCTGGAACTTCTGGAAGGCATCGAGCCGATTGCGGATTCGATGTTGATCGTGGCCCCCGACCAGTGTTATCTCCCGGAAGCGGTGGCCGACGGCGGGCGCGTGTGGGGCGGTGCGCTGCAGTTGTATTCGCTGCGCTCGGTACGCAACTGGGGCATCGGCGACTATACCGACCTCGCGCTGGTCGTCGCGCAACTCGGCGCGCAAGGCGCAGCGATCGTTGGCGTCAATCCACTGCATGCGCTATTCATGCATCAGGCTGAACACGCGAGTCCGTACAGCCCGTCCAGCCGCCTTTTTCTTAACGTGCTGTATCTGGACATCGAGGCGGTGGCGGATTTTGCGGAGTCGGAATCAGCGCGCGAAGCCGCCGGTGCGCCGCAATTGCTGGTCGATTTAAAACGTTTGCGCGCCGCTGAGCTGGTTGATTACACCGGCGTGGCGGCAGCGAAGCGCGCGCTGCTCGAAATTTTATACCGGCATTTTAGAGAGCAACATATTGCGCGCGACAGCGGACGCGCGAGCGAATTCCGCGCGTTCTGTGCCCGCCATGGTGAGGCGCTCCGCTGGTATGCGCTATTCGAAGCGATCCAGGAATCGTTGCAGGAGTCGGCGACCCCGGGCTGGGGATGGCAACACTGGCCTGATGCATTACGCGACCCGGCCGGCGCCGCAGTCGCCGAGTTTGCAGCGCGCCATTCGCAACGCGTGGAATTTTTCGAGTATCTGCAATGGCAGGCGGAGCTACAACTTGCTGCCGTAGAGGCGCGCTGTTTCGACGCGGGCCTGACGATCGGTCTCTATACCGATCTGGCAGTGTCGGTCGATTCCGGCGGCGCGGAGACCTGGGCCAATCAAAAGTTGTATGCGAACTGCGCCACCGTCGGTGCGCCGCCTGACGAATTCAACCTTAAAGGTCAGAACTGGGGATTGCCGCCCCCATTGCCCACGGAACTCGCGGATTCCGGGTACGCGTCGTTGATCGCCACGGTGCGCGCCAACATGGCGCACGCAGGTGCATTGCGGATCGACCACGTGATGGGGTTGGCGCGGCTCTATTGGGTGCCGACGGGCATGTCGGCGGCCGACGGCGCATACGTGCGATATCCGTTTGATGAAGCCCTCGGCATTCTTGCGCTCGAGAGTCATCGCAACCGTTGCATTGTCGTGGGCGAAGACCTTGGAACTGTACCCGACGAGGTGCGCACCGGGCTGACCGATTCCGGAATTCTCTCTTACCGGCTGCTCATTTTTGAGCGCGACGGTGCGGATCGCTTCAATCCGCCCGCCGCCTATCCGCGCCAGGCGCTGGCGGCAGTTACCACCCATGATTTACCCACAATCGCCGGCTATTGGCGCGGGCGCGACATCGAGCTTCGCGAAAATTTGGGTCTGTTCCCAACTGATGAAAAACGCGACGCGCAAAAAGCCTCGCGCGCGCGCGAACGCGCCGGATTGCTGCACGCGCTCGAGCGCGAACGATTGTTGCCGTCAGGCGCGAGCACCGACCCCGCTGCCTTGCCGGCGCCCACCTCGGAGCTTGCGCAGGCAGTGCACGAGTACCTGGCACGCTCGCCGTCGATGCTGATGATTGCGCAGCTCGAGGACGCGATGGACGCCGCTGACCAGGCCAATTTGCCCAGCACCGTTGATGAGTATCCGAACTGGCGGCGCAAACTGCCCATGACACTTGAGCAATGGGAAACCGATCCGCGCTTTCTGGCGTTGACACAAAAACTAAATGCGCAGCGACCGACGCCGTTGGCGCGACCACCCGCACGCCGCCGCGCTGCCGGCGTGCGCATACCGCGCGCCACCTATCGTTTGCAGCTTAACAGCGGTTTTACCTTGAAAGATGCGACGCAAATCGTGCCGTATCTGGCAGCGCTTGGCATCAGCCATGTTTATTGCTCGCCCTATCTGCGCGCGCGCAGCGGCAGCACGCATGGTTACGACATCGTCGATCACAGCACGCTCAATCCGGAAATCGGCGATGCGGCCGACTTCGACAAGTTCACTGCCACCCTGGCTGAAAACGACATGGGACAGCTGATCGATATCGTGCCCAACCATATGGGAGTGATGGGCGCCGACAATGCGTGGTGGCTTGATGTGCTCGAGAACGGACAGGCATCGGTCTACGCGGATTTTTTTGACATCGACTGGCAAACGGCCAACGTCACCATGGCGGGGCGGGTGGTGGTGCCGGTGTTGGGCAATCATTACGGGGCCGCACTTGCTGCAGGCGAACTGGTGCTCACCTATGAGGCAGGCGAGGGCTCGTTCAGTATTTTTTACCACGAGCATAAATTCCCGATCGATCCACGCGAGTATCCGCGCATTCTCAGGCAGGCGGCAGCCGGCGCTGGTAAGGACCAGGCAGGCCAAGCATTTGCCGTGTTGGGAAATCTAGTGGCGGTATTCGGCGCCATAGCGCCGCGTGATGAACACGGTGTTGAAAGCGTCGCCGCGCGGGCGGCCGCCCGGCGTACACATCAGCGCGAGCTCGCGGATCTGACCGCGCGGCACGCGCCTGTCGCGGCGGCCATCGACGGCGCGGTGCGCGAAATGAACGGCCGGCCGGGCGATACCGTAAGCTTCGATCGCTTGCATGAGCTGCTCGAAGCGCAGGCTTACCGCCTCGCCTACTGGCGCATTGCTTCGGATGAAATAAATTACCGGCGCTTTTTCGACATCAACGATCTCGCTGCTCTGCGCATGGAGAACGAGGCGGCCTTCGAGGCGACGCACCGCAAGATTTTTGACTGGCTGCGCGCGGGCGCGGTCGATTCGCTGCGCATCGATCACGTTGACGGACTGTTCGATCCGGCCGCCTATTGCCGGCGTCTGCAGGATCGCTTCCGCCAGCTCGGCGGACCCGCCGCCACGGCTTTTATGACCGATCCGCAGCGCCGTCCGCTTTATGTGGTCACCGAAAAAATTATCGCTGCGTTCGAAGACATGCCGCAGTCATGGGGTGTTTCCGGCACCACCGGTTATCGCTTCGCCAATCTGGTCAACGCGTTGTTTGTAGACACCGCGGCGGAGCAGCGCTTCACGCGCATCTACCAGAAGTTCATCGATGACGACACGCCCTTCACCGAGATCGCAGTCAGGGCGAAGCATCTGATCATGCGCGGCGCGCTAGCGAGCGAACTGATGGTGCTTGCCAACCGGCTCGCCCGCATTGCGCATGCCAATCGCGACACGCGCGACTACACGATTAATACTCTGCGCCAGGCGCTGGCCGAAGTCATAGCGCGTTTCCCCATCTATCGCACCTACATTTCTCCCGACGTCGACACGCCGCGGGCGGCGCCTACGGCTTCTCAGGAATGGGTCCGTACAGCGGAGGCCAGGCGGAATACCTCAGAGTGCCCTATGGGGATCTGCCAGCTCTTACCACGTGATTCCGAGGAAAAGGAAAACGACTACGTCATGTTGTCCGACATTTTTCCCACGGGCTATCACGCGACTGAACTCGCGGGCGTCAAACCGGGCGAGAGTGTGGTGATCTATGGCGCGGGGCCCGTCGGGCTGATGGCTGCGTGCTCGGCATTTATCAAGGG
>JANYCE010000032.1 GCA_025360445.1 Betaproteobacteria bacterium | reverse complement strand
GACAGCCGAAGCCAGTCGCGACAAAGTGCTTGAGTTCGTCAGCCGCACCGACGTGCAAAAGCAGTTTGAAGCGCTGGGCCTGACCGCAGCAAATGCGGCAGAACGCGTGAATGCGATGACGCAGGAAGAAGTAAATCGCATCGCGGGCAAAATCGATTCGCTGCCGGCAGGCGCGGGCAGCAACGGTTGGTGGATCGCCGGCGTGATCGTGGTTGCCGCGATCATCTATTACTTCTGGAAATAAATCCGGCAGGTTCGACATGTACAGCTTTAAAGCCCGCTTAACGGCGGGCTTTATTTTTTTCAGCACCCTCCTGTCGGGCTGCGCGCTGATCGCGCCGCAGACGTACGCGCTTAAAGAAAATCGTCCGCCTGAGCTGCCCGCCCGCATCGAGCTGACTCGAGTTCCTTTTTATCCGCAGGAAGATCTATATTGCGGCCCGGCCGCACTTGCGATGGCGGTGAGTGCCGCCGGCGTGGCGGTAACACCTGAAGAGTTGATCGACCAGGTATACCTGCCGGGGCGCAAAGGAAGTTTGCAGGTTGAGATGCTGGCAGCCGCTCGCAGGCGCGGTCTCGTCGCTTACGAATTGGCGCCGCACGTCGCCGACTTGTTGCGCGAACTTGCGGCCGGCACGCCCGCGATCGTGCTCGAAAATTACGGGCCCTTCAAATGGTTTCCGCTGTGGCATTACTCGGTGGTAGTCGGTTACGACCTTGATCGCCTCGAAGTCATACGCCGCTCCGGCAAACGACCGCGGTTGCCGACGCCGCTGCCGGTGTTTGAAAAAATATGGCGCGAAGAAGACTATTGGGCGATGGTCGTGTTGCCGCCCGACCGGCTGCCGGCCACCGCAACGGAGCAGCGCTATGCGGCGGCGGTTGTCGCGCTGGAAAGAAGCGGTCATCTGAAAAATGCATTGATAGCCTATAACTCATTACTAAAACGCTGGCCCGGCAGCCTCACCGGTCAAATGGGGCGCGGCAACACCGCTTATGCGTTGCACGATCTGGATACGGCCGAAGCTGCATTCACCCAGGCGACCCGTGACCATCCAGAGGATGCCGCCGCCTTCAACAATCTCGCAAGTGTTCTAGGCGAGCGGAACAAACTGACCGAGGCGCTTGCAGCCGCTGAGAAAGCGGTCGACCTCGGCGGTCCGCATCAGCAGGCGATCGAAGCGACGATCAATGAAATCCGTCAGAAAATCGCGGCTCGCGCTGAAGAAGCATCGCGCGTTGCGCCGCCCGCCCCGGTTGTAGCGCCCGCACAAAGTTTGCCGCCCGCGCCGCTAATCGAGCCTAAATCTAAACCGCGCAAAAAATAGCGCTATTCCGCCGCCTAACGGCAGACCGGCATCAATCGAGGCTGACGTTAGCCTGCTTGACGACTCTTCCCCACTTCGGAATTTCGCTCTTGATCAATGCACCAAATTGTTCCGGGGTGCCGGCGACAGGCGGCGAACCCATCTCGATCAACCGTTGCTTGATGTCCGGCAGGTTTGCGATACGCACCATTTCGCCATTCAATTTTGCGACAACCTCTTTCGGGGTTCCAGCGGGCGCGACAACGCCATACCAGGCAATGGACTCGAAGCCCGGCACACCGGAGTCGGCCACCGTCGCAATGTCGGGTAACACAGGCGAGCGCGTAGCACTCGTCACCGCCAGGCCGCGCAGTTTGCCCGCCTTCACTTGCGGCAAAATCGGAATCATGCTTTCGAACGCAAACGGTATCTGGCCGCCGATCAAATCGATGATCGCCGGCCCGCTGCCTTTGTAGGGAATATGGGTCATGTCGACCTTGGTCATGAACTTGAACATCTCCGCCGTTAGATGCTGGGGCGAACCGGGTCCCGCCGATGCATAATTAAATTGTGCCGGTCGCGCTTTAATCAGCGCAATAAATTCGCGCACGTTTTTGACCGGCAACGATGGGTGCGTGACAAGCACCAGCGGAACGGACGCTGACAACACAATCGGTGAGAAGTCACGACCGGGGTCGTACGGCAGTTTGCTAAAAAGACTGGCATTGATCGCCAGGGGCCCGCTAGCGCCCATCAATATCGTGTAGCCGTCAGGCGGTGCCTTGGCCACGAAGTCCGCGCCGATATTTCCGCCAGCACCTGATTTTGCTTCGACGATGACCGATTGTCCCCACGCCTCCTGCATTTTGGCGCCGAAGATGCGCGCGAGTATGTCGGTGGTCCCGCCCGGCGGGTACGGCGTGTAGAAGCGGATCGGCTTGGTTGGGAAGTTTTGCGCCCACGTTGCTTGCGCGCAACACATGGCGATCAAGCCAGCCATTAATCTCAAGCCGTAACACGCTTGCATTTGTCAGCTCCTTAGAATGTTGCTGCGCCAAAAGTGCAGCATAGTCGAGGCATTTTAACCTGCACCGGCATGCGGCATCGACCGCCGGATACGCCCGCAAAGAGCGCTGTGATATCGCTTGGGATTTCGCCGAGATCGTTGTTATAATGACTGAAAAGAACCGCAACCCGATGCAGTCACCATCGCCGTCACCGACTAAATACCGGAACAAATAATATGACTAAAAATGCCACCCGGTTTCGTTACATGTCCATGCTCGGTATTTTGTCGATGCTGCTGATCGGTGGTTGCGCCAGCACCAAGAACCCGCGTGATCCGCTTGAACCGATAAACCGTGCGGTCTACCAACTGAACGACGGTCTCGACAAGGTCTTACTGAAGCCAGTTGCCACGGCATATAAAACGGTATTGCCGCAGTTTGTACGCACCGGCGTCACCAACTTTTACAACAACCTTTACGATGTCCTGACCGCTCTGAATAATTTGTTGCAGGGCAAAGTCGGCGACGCAGTATCCGACGTCGGTCGGATCGTCATCAATACAACTGTCGGCCTCGCCGGCTTTATCGATGTCGCGACCGAAGTCGGTCTGGAAAAACATAAAGAAGATTTCGGCCAGACACTCGGCCGCTGGGGCATCGGCTCCGGACCGTATTTGCAAATTCCTTTCTTCGGCCCAAGTTCGTTCCGCGACGGCGTCGGCGCTGCAGTCGATTTCAGGCTGGATCCGATTCGCCTGATCTGGCGCAATCACATGCGCACGCGCAACCTGGTGTGGGGCCTTTACGTGATCAATCTGCGCGCGAACCTGCTCGATTCAACCAAAATTCTCGACGAAGCGGCGCTTGATCCTTATGAGTTCCAGCGAGACGCGTATTTGCAGCGCCGCCGCAATCTCGTTTACGACGGCAATCCTCCGCCCGAGAAAGACGATGATGATTTGCCTGAGTTGAAGACCAAGCCGCGCGTCGACTCCGACGAGCCCGCCAAACCTTCGGGCGCAGGCATTGATGAAACTCCGCGCGTTAGCGCACCGCTCGCGACCTCACCGGTCAGCAGTAGTGCGCAACCCGCCGCAGTCCCTTCCATCTAATTTCTGTTTAGGGTTTGCCGATGGGCGTCGGGCCGTCGGCGCGCCGTGCACCGCTGACAATCGTCATCGCAGACGACACCATCGTCGCCAGATCCGCCATGTTCCCCGGTACGATGAGCGTATTGCCGGCCTTGGCCAGATTCCCGAACGCCTCCACGTAAACCTCAGCCACCTTTAGATTCGCCGCGTTCATCCCGCCCGGTTCGTTCATGGCGGCTGCGACTGCGCGCACCGCCGCCGCGTTCGCCGCTGCAATCGTCGTGATCGCCTTGGCTTCACCTTCAGCTCGGTTGATCGCTGCAACCTTCTGGCCTTCGGATTGCAATACCGCCGCTTGTTTTTCGCCATCGGCCAAATTAATCTCCTGTTGCCGCTGGCCCTCCGACTTGGCGATCAATGCGCGCTTTTCGCGCTCGGCAGTGATCTGCGCCTGCATCGAGCGCAAAATCGCCTCGGGCGGCGTCAGGTTTTTGATCTCATAGCGCAAAACCTTGACCCCCCAGGTGCGGCCTGCTTCGTCGAGCACTGCCACCACCTGGCGGTTGACCTCATCGCGGCTTTCAAACGTCTTGTCGAGTTCCATCTTGCCTATCTCGGAGCGCAACGTTGTCTGCGCGAGCTGCGTGATTGCAGCGATATAGTTCGACGATCCGTACGACGCGAGACGCGGATCCGTAACCTGGTAATAAATGATTCCGTCGACGCCTAGTTGAGTATTGTCCCTGGTGATGCAGACCTGCTCGGTGACGTCCAGCGACACTTCCTTTAACGAATGTTTGTACGCGACGCGGTCGAAAAACGGCCAGATGCCGTTGAGCCCCGGCTCGAGCACCGCGTTGAATTTACCGAAACGCTCGACTACCCAAGCCTGCTGCTGCGGCACCACCTTGATCGATTCGACCGCCAGCACGACGCCAAAACCGATGATAAAGAACGGCACCGCATAGCCCGCCTGACCGCTGGCCACGAGCGCCACAGTAATGACTACGACAACGATTAATTTAGCAAACATCGTTTTCTCCCCTCAAATAACTGCAATGTGCGATTGGGTAGCCGCCGGCGCCGGAATTATCCCGGCCTGATTGCAGAGACGTGCAAAGTATTCCCGTCTACGTGTTTGATGTAGAGCGGGCGTCCGGCTTCCGCCCCCTTCTGGTCTATCACTTTGGCATCCCACACGGCATCGCGATAGCGCACACGCGCGAGCCCGTCGGCCTCATTCACCCACTCGTCAAGCACGACGCTTTGCCCGACATCGAGCGACATGCCGGGAGACGACGACTGGTTTTGACGGAAGCGCGTCACCAGTGCTACGCCGCTGATGGCAATGTCGGCGGCGATGAGCGCCTGGATTCCAAACGAATAATGCAACCACGCGACCGCCGCGCCCGCGAGCGCAGCAATGCCGAGAACGAGCAGATAAAATGTGCCGGTAATTAATTCAGCGATGATCAGGGCAATGCCGCCGATTGCCCACCACCAGTATGCATCCATCGCTTTGTCCCTTAGCGCCCCGCTTTTAAGCGGTGAACTAAGAGTGTGCCATAAGTGGAGCGTTACGTTCGCGCCGTCAGCCAGGCGGTGGAACGCGGATGCTGTTTGATCAGTCCAGGTTTTCGCCCAGCCATGCAATGATGCGATCAGCGACATATTGCCAGTTGCGCTCGAGCATCATCGCATGCGCAATGTCCGGAAATATTTCCGCCGTCACGCCGTACACTCGCGCAGTCGATTCGACCATGCTGCGTGTAAAAAAAGCGTCCGCCTCGGCGCCCACCACCATGACAGGCACGTTTGTCGCGCGGCCGATAAAAAATTGCTGCGGCCACGACAGATCGAATACAGCGCGGTGCGATTCAGGTTGCATGCGCGCCACGTGCCGGCCGACTTCCTTATCGGATAAATGGTCTGAAAAAATTGCGTGCCGCACGCCGCGCAACGTCGCAGCGCTCGGCCGTTCGTCCTGAATCGCGCTCATATCGACAAATAAATTCGGATCGCGTGCGGCCATCAACAGCGATGAACCCAGCAGGCCTTCCGGCGGCACCGATGCCATTAGCACCGCTGACACCGCCTCCAATTTATGCAGGCAGCGTTGCACGACCATCGCGCCCATCGAATGACCAATCACCGTGAGCGGTGCGCCGATATGCCGCGCGGCGAGTTGCACGTCAACTTCGTAATCATCGATGCTGGTCGACTCCAGCCTGTCGCGCCCGTCACTGCCGCCATGTCCGCGAAGGCTAACCGCATGCGCGGCGAATCCCTGCTTCGCGAAATACGGCAAAAAATTATCGTCCCAGCACCACGCCGCGACAAATGCGCCGTGTACGAAGAGCAGTGGTGCAGGATGCACCGGACGCGCCGGGACGTGGCTGATGAGTTCGAGACCGCCGACTCTCGAGACGCGTCTCATTAGACTGCGGCGCAATGCGGGATGTGTGTGATGGAGATCCTGGTCCGGCCGGCTGAAGCTTTTTTCATTTTTTTATCCGCTAATTCAAACGCGAGGTTACGGCCTGCAGTTCGGCGATTTTCTCGCGCACCGTATCAGCATCGCGCGCGGCCGGCAGCATCATCAGGTAGGCCTGAAAATCAAACAGCGCCGCGCGAAAACATTCGAGATTCAAATAAATTACGGCGCGATCGCGATATTCTTCAGCGGATTCCGGCATCAAGCTGATGATGCGGTCGGTTGCCGCCAGCGCTTTCATCCACTCCTTGTGGTGCGAGTAAATCGCCTTCAAATTGCGCAGCAGGCGCCCCAGGATTTCCCGGTTGCTCGCCGCCACGAGCATCGCCGATAAGGCCGCCCTGGTCGGTTCCTCGCCATTGCGCAGTGCTCTCACTCGCCGCCGCAATTCGTCGAAGCTCAAAGACGCGCCTTTGGCGTAAGGATCAAGCACCACCGTACCGTCGCGCAGCGGGCATTTAACCAGGAAATGAGCTGGAAACGTGATTCCCTCCACCGGCAACCCGATGCGGCGTCCGATCTCGATGTAAATCAGCGCGAGCGTAATTGGAATTCCCCGTTTCCGATCGATCACCTCATTAAGAAAGCTGTTGCGGGCATCATAGTAATTCGCGGCATCGCCGGCGAAACCGAGTTCGTCAAACAGGTAGCGGTTTAAAGCAATCACACAGTCGGACTGGCTGATGTCAGGCCGGAGGCGGCGCTTCAGGGTCGCCGCCATATCATCGAGCCGCGCCAGATAAGTGTCGACATCCAGCGCGCGAGTTTCTTCTGCTGCGATTAACAGAGCCGCTTCGGCAAGGTTGATGGCGTCATCGGGACCGTTAACCATCCTGGCAAAACGTTCTGCCTGCGGGGTCATGCGCGCCTCGCGAGCGGCAGGTTCATCAAAAGATTTTGCGGTTTCATGCGCAGATGACCGTCGAGCGTTGTGGCGAGCCCGAGATATACGGGTTTGCCGGACATTTCCGCGCGCATATCCGATGGATTGGTGAAATCAAGGCGGTACAGTCCGATTATGCGGCGCATCGTCTCCTCGCTAACATCGCCGCCGTTGTAAATTTCGTTCAGGGTCGCACTCGATTCGACATCGAGCCCGACGTGCCACGTCCAATCGTCATCCGGAATCTCGGGTACCGGCGTAACGATGACCGGCGTGTCATGGAAGTGCGCAATCCAGGCCTCGATCACGCGGCACAACGCGGCGCATCCCGCATGGGTGCTGTTCAGTTGCAATACAGTGTCGTACCGCTCATCCCGCTTCCAGTACTCATCCTGAGTTTTTGCATCGAGCACGTCGAGTTCGATCGTGCGAAGTGGCGTCTGAGCTTCGCGCACGAGCCTGCCCAGGTTGCCAAGGCCGCCGCCGCTTGCATGCACTGCAACGGTTTCCGCGTCGGCCAGTCTGATGGCGCCCTGCTCGATGTTGACGCGCTGGCGCCGGAAAAATATCTCAGCGGCGCGCGCTTTCAGTCCATCGCCATCGCCATCGAGTATGCCGCGCAAAATTGTCTGGACTGTTTGATCGATGAAAAGCGGCGGTACTGCGACCTCCTGTTGAAAGAGGCCTGCGTAAAATGCTTCGAGCGACGGCGCCGCCAGCAACTGATCGCGAAAACGCAGCACGATCCGGTAATTTTCGCGGGCGTCCTCATCGTGTATTTCAGTTAACCGCCGGGGCTCGACCGCGAGCACCGGGTTGTCCACCAAATCCGCATGCAACGCGCGCTCCGCGTCGCACGAGCCGTCGACCGGTGCAAGTTCAGGCCGCGCATAATAGACACGCAGATAATCATCAGTGACCGCCAGCCGGCGGCCGTCACGCGCGAGCAGATGGAAGCCGCTGCTGCGCCAGAAATCAGGCATTAAACAAATTCCGCACAGTGTCGAACCTGACGCCCATTTTAAGGGTTGCCCGACGCATTGGCACGACTTTCCAGTGCCTCCCAGCGCGCCAGGGCATCCGCCAGATCGGTGGCGATTTGTGCGAGCTTTTTCTGCAAC
>JANYCE010000012.1 GCA_025360445.1 Betaproteobacteria bacterium | reverse complement strand
CCGAACTCGACCATCTGCTGCTGGCAATACCGCCTTGCAACAAGGTTGAACCGGGATTTTAGAGCGTGGTCCTATGGTTGGGTCGTTATGACCTTCGCTGTTTGACAATTTTACGTTTTGCGTCAAGAGGATAAGGACTCTTGGCGGTTTGTAACATTGCCTTTTAACGCAAATAAAGAGACAATCGCACTGCCTCCTAAGGGCTTGTAATTTAAGGTATTAAAGCTTCTTCCGCAGTTCTTTTCAAACTCTGTCTAAGACCCGTATGTCGGATTTGGCACGCCAGCGCACGCTCGATCGCGCATCTCCGCAATTGCCGGTCGACTGGTATTTTGATGCGCAAGTCCACGCACTCGAGCAGCGCTTGCTGTTCGAGCACGGCCCCGGTTATGTCGGTCACGAGTTGCTCGTGCCGGGTGTCGGCGACTACCACGTGCTCGAGCGTTTGGGAAACGCAAAAGCATTAGTGCACAACGCGCAAGGCGTGGCGCTGCTGAGTAATGTCTGCCGTCATCGTCAAGCCGTAATGCTGACCGGTCGTGGCAACACGCATGGCAGCATCGTGTGCCCGATCCATCGGTGGACTTACGCACTGGACGGAAAATTACTTGGTGCGCCGCACTTCCCCGGCAACCCCTGCCTCGATCTGGGCCGCACCCCTCTGCAAAACTGGAATGGCCTGCTTTTCAACGGCAAGCGCGATGTCGCGCGCGATCTCGCGTCGCTGGGCGTCAAGCGCGATCTGGATTTTTCCGGCCACATGCTCGATCGCGTGCAAATCGACGAATACGCTTGCAACTGGAAAACATTTATCGAGGTCTACCTCGAGGACTATCACGTGGTGCCATTCCATCCCGGCCTTGGAAATTTTGTCTCGATCGACGACCTGCGGTGGGAGTTCGGTGAGTGGTATAGCGTGCAAACATGCGGCGTCAAAAAGAGCCTCGGCCGGCCCGGCACTCCGGTGTACAAACAATGGCACGACAGTGTGCTGCGCTACAACGAAGGCCGCCAACCGCCGCACGGCGCGATCTGGCTTACCTATTATCCAAACATCATGGTTGAGTGGTATCCGCACGTACTCGTCGTGAGCAGCATAGTGCCGCGCGGCCCGGAGGCGTGCAGCAACGTGATCGAATTTTATTATCCGGAGGACATCGTGCTATTCGAGCGCGAGTTCGTCGACGCTGCGCAAGCGGCGTATAGCGAGACTGCCATAGAGGACGCCGAAATCTGTACGCGGATGACCGACGGACGACGCGCGCTTTATCAGCAGGGAATCAGTGAGACGGGACCTTATCAGTCGCCGATGGAAGACGGTTTGCTGCATTTCCACGAGTTTATCCGGCGCGAACTGGGCAGCAAGGTTGAAAATTGAGAAGCGGCGCGAATCCGCAATTGCTAATCCTCGGTTCTCCATAGCAGTCGTCGTTCCTTAATCCTGATTCTGAATGTTCACCACGCTCGTAACCGCAGCCGAACTTGCGCTGCATCTTAACGACCCGCACTGGATCGTATTCGACTGCCGGTTCGACTTAACGGATATCGAGGCGGGTCGACGCGAGTACACACAATCGCATATTGCGGGCGCCTGCTATTTGAATCTCGACACCGACCTCGCAGGCGCCAAGACCGGCGCTAATGGCCGCCACCCGCTGCCCGAGGCCGCGCGCTTTACCGCGACTTTGGCCGCCCTCGGCATGCGGCAAGGCATGCAGGCCGTTGCTTACGACGCATCCGGCGGCTTTTATGCCGCCCGCTTGTGGTGGATGCTGCGATGGGTCGGACATGCCCAAGCGGCTGTGCTGGATGGTGGGTGGCAGACATGGCTTGACGCTAAACTGCCGCTAAGCGAGCAATTACCTGCTCTCACCGCCGGCAATTTCACCGGCGCCGCGCGCGCAACAACCGTCGATGCAGAGTTCGTTCTCGACAACATCGGCCAGCCAGGCGAACTCTTAATCGACGCGCGCAGCGCCGACCGGTTTCGCGGCGAAAACGAAACGCTCGATCCAGTCGCCGGCCACATTCCCGGTGCGCGCAACCGCTTTTTCAAACACAACCTCGGCGCCGATGGACGCTTTAAATCTGCGTTGGAATTAAACGGCGAATACGCGGCATTGCTGGGCACCATCGCGCCGGCGCGGGTCATTCATCAATGCGGCTCGGGAGTCACCGCCTGCCACAATCTGCTTGCCATGGAAATCGCTGGCCTTAATGGTTCGATGCTCTATCCCGGTTCGTGGAGCGAGTGGTGCAGCGATCCGCAACGGCCGGTGGAACGTTAGCCCCTTTCCTTATCAACATCGCCGTGCAGCGTGTTGTTCCCGCCGGTGATACTGACGAGACTGCGATTGCATTTTTTTTCCGCAAGCCTTTGACGCCGCCGAACGGTTGGCAACCAGCTGAGGACAATATTTAGAGCGCGCCGGAGATAGAATAAAATTAAAAATCGCGCAACGGCAACGACGCGCGTCCGCACAAGCAATAGGATCTGCGTCTGAGAGATTTGACCGGCAGCGGCAAACTGGATGTAAAGGAACCGCTCAACCGCCTCTAGGCGTACGCATCAAGCGGGTTTCTCACCGGAACTGATGCGCGAGAATTCGCTCGTCGATCCCGGCCACGTAGATGATGCCATTGCGCGCCGCCCACCTGACGACCTGGAAATGTAACGGCAGCACAGCGACGTCATTTACCGCGGCCGCCACCGCTTGTCGCTGGAACCCGTGCCTACCGAGGCAACGAGGGCAATGCTCGCGAGGCCCCCGCTGCATTTGGCAAGAATTACCCGAGTGCGTAATGGGTTCAAACTGAAGACCGCGCGGGAGCCTGCGACGTCGGGTCGTGGAGCATTCGATTCACTCCATGCGACCGAGTATGCACGCCGCTCGCGAAGGTTTAAATACGTCTGCCGGGTTAGCCTGAAAGGGCTATATGTCTGCTATGACAGGCGCAAGCGCTAGCTGTATGAAGCGCTGAGCATTTGTAATAGACTGGACGCGACCGAACCCTGACCGTCATAAAAGGGTGGAACCAGGGGGAGGGCGCGTGAAAATCCTGATTGTTGATGACCACCCGTTAATTCGGGAGGCGCTTAAACATGTGCTGGCAGTTCTCGATGCCAACATTTTTCTTGTCGAAGCGCAAAACTTTGCCGAGGGACTCGCCGCTGCCGCCAGCAATGCGGATCTCGATTTAATTCTGCTTGACCTGGGTTTGCCCGATGTCGATGGCATTGACGCGCTGGCGGAATTGCGGCGGTCTTACCCGGCGGTGCCCACGGTTGTGTTGTCCGCCTCCGAACATCCCGCAACAGTGATGCGCGCAATCGAGACGGGCGCCATGGGGTTCATTCCAAAAACGACGTCGTCCCATTTACTCCTGAACGCATTGCGTCTCGTGCTCGGTGGCGGAGTGTATCTGCCGACCGAAGTGCTGCGGCAGCACCGCGGCACGCCTGAACCCGCGCTGCGACTGGCTGTCGAAGCGAGCGACAGCGGCAAAATGTTAAGTCCGCGCGAAATCGGTCTTACGGTTCGCCAGGCCGACGTGTTGGCACTGCTTGTCCAGGGTAAATCAAACAAGCTGATCTGCCGCGATCTGGATCTCGCAGAAGGCACGGTAAAAATTCATGTGACCGCGATTCTGCGTGCGCTCAATGTAATAAACCGGACGCAGGCCGTCATTGCAGTCGGAAAATTAGGGCTGCAATTGCGCCAGTTATGAAATTTCATGCAACGCGTGCTGCCGGAATCTTGAACTCGAAGGGGCTCTCATGAAATTCCGCCGCAGGAAAAGACCGGCGCGTCCGCTGTCGGACGCAACTCTGCAAGCGCTGATACACGCGGAGCAAATCAGCACGTTGTATCGCGTCTTGCCCACCTCCATCTCGGGCAACATGGCCGGCGCGTTGATGCTATCCGCCGTATTGATCGGCGAGCGCCCCGCCAGTGTCATCCTCGGCTGGCTTGCCTGCATAACACTGTTTCAAAGCTGGCGGCTTGTGCTCTATTTAAAAAGCCGGGCGGCAGGATTCAGGCTCGCGAACGTGCAACGCGCTGCTACGGTGTGGGCCGTGGGAGCGGGAATCTCCGGCGCACTGTGGGGCTCGACAGCCGTGCTCTTCTTTATCTCCGGGCATCACCTCTATCAGGCGGTGCTGATCATATTGGTCTTCGGCATGATCGCCGCCGCGGTGCCGATGCTGGGATCACACCTTCCCTCGTTTTATTTATTCGTCCTGCCGACTCTGACGCCGTTTATTGTGCGCAATGCGCTTGAGGGGGATGTGCCGCATTTCGTGCTTGCCGTCATTGCTACTGCGATCATGTTGGGGATGATGTCGTTTGCCCGCGACTACAATCGCATGCTCACCGAGTCGTTAAGCAACAGGTTCGAGAAACAGGCGCTCGCCGACCGTCTTGCCGCGCAGAATGTCGATCTCGAACAGGCGCGCGTTGCAGCAGAACAGGCCAACCGGTCTAAGACTCAATTTTTCGCGGCGGCGAGTCATGATCTGCGCCAGCCGCTGCATGCGGTGGGACTTTTCGCCTCTGCGCTCGCCAACAAAGTCCGTGACCCCGAGGGGGCGAAACTGGTCTCCAGCATTAACGAATCCGTGCAGGCGCTCGAGGCGCTGTTTAACGAGTTGCTCGATATTTCAAAACTCGATTCCGGAATAATAAAACCAGAGTTGAGCGAGGTTCGACTCGCGGACATATTCGATCGTTTGCGCCGTGAGTTTGCCACCGAAGCCGCAGAGAAAAATTTGCGCCTGGCCGTGGTCAGCGGACCTCTTGTCGTAACGAGCGATGCCGTTTTGCTTGAGCGAATTTTGCGCAATCTGATCAGCAACGCCATTCGTTATACGACTGCCGGTGCCGTCACCGTTAGCGTGGATGCGAAGCCTGGCGACGGTAAGCTGCGAATCGCGGTGCACGACACTGGCATCGGCATACCCTCGTCTGACCAGCAGCGCATCTTCGAAGAATTCTTTCAGCTTGGAAACCCCGGACGCACCAGCAAGAAAGGTCTCGGGCTGGGGCTTTCTATTGTGCAGCGACTGTGCGCCCTGCTCGACTACCAAATCCTGCTGTCATCTGAACCGGGCAAGGGTTCCACTTTTAGCTTTGAGATACCGGCTGCCGCCTTGCCGACGCAGCCCACAGTGGATAGCACGACGCCGGCACCGGCATACGCTGACCTGACGGGGAAACTCATCGTCGTCATCGATGATGAGCGCGCCATTGTCGACGGCATGCAGGCGTTGCTGGGCGGCTGGGGCGCGGAGGTCATCGGCTCGACGACCGGCGACGATGTGCTGGCTGCCGTCCACGCGGCCGGTAAACTGCCGGCCTTGTTAATAGTCGACCATCGTCTCGGCTCAAACGAGAATGGCATCGAGGTCGCGCAGCGCATTCGTCAGGAACTCGATCCGGAGATTCCCGGGATTTTAGTCACCGGCAGCATCTCGCCCGAACTCGCCGCCGTCGCGCGAGCCGAAAATCTTGAATTTCTGTTAAAGCCGGTAATGGCCGATAAACTGCGCAGCCTCATAGCTGCGATGCCCGGTTTCAACCCTCGCTTGGGCGCAACGGTGCCGCACGTCCCGAGCGAAGTGATCGACGCGTAGCTCACATCTTCGGTCGATTACGCTTGGGAGGCGACGCGCGCGCTAGACGATTGCCCGTGCACTAACGTACGGATTAACATTGCGCTCTTCGAAATTTGACGCTGCACGGTGAACGAAGCCTGCAGCGCGAGCGAGTGCAATGCCATGCGCGCAATGGCGGATCTCATATTAATAGCCCATAGCGCCGTCGTGCTGTTCATCGTCGCAGGATTGCCGGCGATATGGATCGGCGCGACGTGCGGCTGGCGCTGGGTGCGCAATTTTTGGTTTCGCGTTGCGCATCTGGCTGCGATTGCGTTCGTAGCTGCGCAAGCACTGCTCGGCATTGCTTGTCCGCTTACCGTGTGGGAGGACGCATTGCGCGGCGCGGCGCAGGACAGCGGATTTATCGAGCGCTGGCTGCACCGCGCACTGTTCTACAATTTTCCTCCATGGGTATTTAGCGCCACGTATCTTTTGTTCGCGCTGGCGGTGGCCGTAACCTTTTGGCGGGTGCCGCCGCGTCGGCGCGACGACTGATTTCAGTCACTGCGCGGTATTTCGCAAGCCGGTACAACAGTTGAAGTAATGACTACTCCGCCTTCGCTCCCGACTCTTTGACCACGCGCGCCCAGCGCATCATTTCTGCCTTTTGAAATATATCGAAATCCCCCGGAGTGTCGCCGACCGGTTCGCCTCCAAGCTGAATGATGCGCTCTCGAACGTCGGGCAGTTTAACGGTACGCATGATCTCGGCGCTCAAGCGCGCGACGATCGCGTCGGGCGTTTTTGCCGGTAGCCACACCCCGTACCAGGAGCCGGTCACGAATTCACGATTGCCCGATTCGACAAACGTCGGCACGGCCTGCAATTGCGCCGACCGCTGAGCGGATGTGATCGCAAGCGCGCGCAGGCGGCCCGCTGAAATTAACGCAATCGAC
>JANYCE010000004.1 GCA_025360445.1 Betaproteobacteria bacterium | reverse complement strand
GTCGTTCTTTGATCGTTTAGGTCTGGTGTCGCTCGTCGATACGATGCGCCGACTCCAGTGTGTTCAATGAACCGCCGGATGCGGAACCGCACGTCCGGTGGTGTGGGAGGACGGCGGGGGCAACCCCGCCTCCTACCCGATGCGGTCGCGTAACCCGGTCAACCGACCCATTTGCGTGCGTTGCGGAACATGCGCAGCCACGGCCCGTCTTCACCCCACTCCGGCGGATGCCAAGAATTTTGCACCGTGCGAAACACGCGTTCAGGGTGCGGCATCAACACGGTAAAGCGTCCGTCGGGAGTGGTTAGACCGGTGATGCCGCCAGGGGACCCATTCGGGTTAAATGGATAGATTTCAGTCGGCTTCCCGCGATTGTCGACGAACCGCAAAGCTACTACAGCGTCCGCGCGCTGCGCGGCATTGGCGAATTCCGTATAGCCTTCGCCATGCGCGACCGCGATCGGTAAACGGCTGCCCGCCATGCCGGCGAAAAACAGCGACGGCGAAGGCATGATTTCCACGGTTGCAAAACGCGCCTCGAATTGTTCCGATTTGTTCCGCACGAAATGCGGCCAGCCCGCGCTGCCCGGAATGATTTCATGCAGGTTGCTCATCATCTGGCAGCCGTTGCAGACGCCGAGCGCGAAACTGTCAGCGCGCTTGAAAAACGCCGTAAATTCATTACGAGCACGCGGATTAAACAGAATTGATTTGGCCCAGCCCTCGCCCGCGCCGAGCACGTCGCCGTACGAGAAGCCGCCGCACGCCGCGAACCCTTTAAAGTCTGTCAGATTAGTACGCCCCTCGATGATGTCGCTCATGTGCACGTCGTACGGGTCGAATCCGGCGCGTTCGAACGCAGCACCCATTTCAGTCTGCCCATTAACGCCCTGCTCACGCAAAATCGCAACGCGCGGGCGGATGCCACCGATAAACGGAGCGGCAATATCGTCGGCCGCATCGAATACAAGATGCGGGGCGATACCGGGGTCGGCAACATCGAAGATGCGGTCATATTCCTGCCGCGCGCACTCCGGATTATCACGCAGGCTTTGCATCTGGCAGGTCGTGGCCGACCAGATGCGATGCAAATCAGTGCGCGACGCAGCGTATATCTGATTGCCGCCGCATGCGATGCTGATTGTGTCGCCGGTTGATGGTTGACCGATTTCCAGATACGCGCCGGCCAGGCCCGCCTTCGCGAATGAATCGCGCACGATTGGCACATCCGTCTCGCGCAACTGCAGAACAGCGCCGAGTTCTTCATTGAAAAGCTGAGCGATCGCATCACCCGGCGGTAGCCTGATGTCGAGGCCGGTGCGCGAAGCAAATGCCATTTCGCATAGCGTGACGAACAGGCCGCCGTCGGAACGATCATGATAGGCGAGGATGCGCCCGGCGCGGTTGAGTGCCTGCACTGTCTCAAACCAGCTCACAAACTGAGCGGGTGCGTCGAGGTCGGGCGATATGCTGCCGATCTCGCCATACACCTGAGCAAGAGCCGAACCGCCAAGGCGATTTTTCCCCGCGCCCAAATCGAGCAGTACGAGCACCGTATTACCGCACTCGAGAAGCAACTGCGGCGTGAGCGTTTTACGCGCGTCCGTCACGCGCGCGAATGCAGACACGATCAGCGACAACGGCGCCGTGACGGCTTTGGGCGTCCCGCCGTCAGTCCACGTCGTCTTCATTGACAACGAATCCTTGCCGACCGGAATGCTGATGCCGAGCTGCGGGCACAATGTCATGCCCACTGCACGGACGGTATCGTATAAAGCCGCGTCTTCGCCGGGATGACCCGCTGCCGCCATCCAGTTCGCCGACAGTTTGACGTCGTTCAGCGTCGCAATGGACGCGGCGGCGATATTGGTGATCGCTTCACCGATCGCCATGCGGCCGGATGCTGCCGGGTCGATCAGCGCCAGTTGCGGGCGCTCGCCCATCGCCATCGCTTCACCGCGGTGCTCAAAGAATCCGGCGAGCGTAACCGCGACATCGGCGACCGGCACCTGCCACGGGCCTACCATCTGGTCGCGCGCCGTCATGCCGCCAACAGTGCGATCGCCGATCGCGATTAAAAATGTTTTGTCGGCCACCGCCGGCAGTTGCAGGACGCGCAATGCGGCTTCCTGCAGGTTAATTGTTAAATGATCCCAAGGTGCGTGCTGCGCTTGGCGATGCGCGGCTTCACGCACCATCTTCGGCGGCTTGCCGAGCAGCACCTCGAGTTCCATGTCGACCGGTGCCTGACCCAACACCGTATCTTCAACAACTAGCCGGCCATCGGCAGTGGCGGCGCCGACGACTGCGTAAGGACAGCGTTCGCGCTCGCAGATCGCTTTAAATATATCGAGCAGCACAGGCGCAATAGCGAGCACGTACCGCTCCTGCGCTTCATTGCACCAGATCTGCACCGGCGACATGCCGGGCTCTTCGCTCGGCACCGAGCGCAAATCAAAACGCGCGCCGCAACCGGCGCCATGCACGAGTTCGGGTAAGGCATTTGAAAGCCCGCCCGCGCCAACGTCATGCACGGACAATATCGGATTCGCCTTGCCGAGAGCCCAGCAGCGGTCGAGCACTTCCTGCGCGCGCCGCTCGATCTCCGCATTACCGCGCTGCACTGACGCAAAATCAAGGTCTTCGGTGTTCGCACCGGTTTGCATACTTGAAGCCGCCCCGCCGCCGAGCCCGATTAACATGCCCGGACCGCCGAGCTGGATCAGCAGTGCGCCCGCGCTGAAGCCGTCTTTATGCGAGTGCTGCGCGCTGATGGTGCCGATGCCGCCCGCAATCATGATCGGCTTGTGATACCCGCGCATTTCGCCGTCGACATTTTGTTCAAAAGTGCGAAAGTAGCCGCATAAATTCGGGCGGCCGAATTCGTTATTGAACGACGCGCCGCCGAGCGGACCGTCGAGCATGATTTGCAGCGCCGTTGAAATGCGCGGGGGCTTCCCGTATACCTCGCGCTCCCACGGTTGAACAAAATCGGGAATGCGCAGATTCGACACGCTGAAGCCCGTCAATCCAGCCTTCGGTTTGGCGCCGCGGCCGGTAGCGCCTTCATCGCGGATTTCTCCGCCCGCACCCGTCGCCGCGCCCGCGAAAGGCGAAATCGCAGTCGGATGGTTATGCGTCTCTACCTTCATCAGGATATGCGCGTCGTCCTCGGTATATCGATAGGCGCCGCCTGCAACCGGATAAAACCGCCGCACGCGCGAGCCTTCAATGATCGATGAATTGTCCGAATACGCGACGACCGTACCGAGTGGATTGAGTTCATGCGTATTGCGAATCATCGAAAACAGAGATTTGGGCTGCGGCGCGCCATCGATGACCCACTCGGCGTTGAATATTTTGTGGCGGCAATGTTCGGAATTGGCCTGCGCGAACATCATGAGTTCGACGTCAGTCGGATTGCGCTTCAAGTGCGTGAAGTTTTGCCACAGGTAGTCGACTTCATCGGGCGAAAGTGCCAGGCCCATTTCACGGTTGGCGTTTGCGAGCGCCGCAATGCCGCCGCCCAATATGTCGACGGATTTAAGCGGTTGCGGTGGAAAATGTTGAAAGAGTTGAGCTGCCGAATCGAGAGAGTCGAGAACCGTTTCAGTCATGCGGTCATGTATGACCGGCCGCAACGCTGCGATTTCATCCGCCGATAGCCGACTGCCGTCCGCCTTCTCAGCGTAATACACTGTACCGCGCTCGATGCGCTCAACGCCGGCAAGGCCGCATTGATGCGCAATGTCGGTAGCCTTGGACGACCAGGGCGATATAGTCCCGAGCCGCGGCACGGTCAACTGCATATGACCTGCTTCAGGTACCGCCTGCGCCGCCGGACCGTAAGAGAGTATGCGTTCGAGCGCCGCGCGTTCGGTTGGAGTCAGCGCGCGGCATACGCTGACAAAATGCCAGTGTTCAGCGCTGATGCCGGATAGCTTTAGATGGGCGTTCTGGAGAGCATCATTGAGCTTGCGGATACGGAATCCGGAGAGGGCGTTGCGTCCGCGCAAACTTAGAATCGACATGAAAAGCGCGATAGCCGTAAACCCGGATTTTACCCGAAACGACAGGCCGCCGCGGCAGTCGTTACGCTAAACTCACATAGATAAACACTTTCGAACCATCATGACTTTTCATTCGCGCACAGCGCTGCCGGTTTATCGCAACTCGGAGTTGCGCGCTATTGAGGCAACGGCACTCGCCGGTAAACATTCACCACCGCTGATGGAGCGCGCGGGTCTCGCCGGCGCGCAAGTTGCACGCAGCGTAGGTGCGGATAGCGGACGCGGCGTGCTGGTTATCGCCGGCCCCGGCAACAACGGCGGTGATGCATTTGTCGTTGCACGACATTTAAAAAACTGGTGGCTCAAAGTAGACGTTGTCTATATCGGCGATTCATCAAAACTCCCGGCGGACGCGCGCGCGGCTTTAAAAGAATGGCGCGACGCCGGCGGCGTCACGCTTCAAAGCATACCGGCGGGCGGCCGGTGGGATTTGATCGTCGACGGATTGTTCGGCATTGGCTTGCAGCGCGACCTCACCGAAGCACACGCTGCCGCCGTTGACGCGATCAACCGGCTGCCGGCCTGCGTGCTGGCGCTCGATATGCCTAGCGGAATCGATTCCGATACAGGCCGCGTGCGCGGGTGTGCCGTGCGCGCGAACCACACCGTCACTTTTATCGGCTTGAAGCCCGGCCTGCTGACGCTCGACGGGCCCGATCATTGCGGCGAAATTCATCTTTGCACGCTCGACCTGGAAGCGCCCGCGGCCCCCTCCGGTAACGGCGCAATAATCGGCGATGATGTGATGCGTTCAGTGCTGCCATCGCGGCGCGCGAACACGCACAAAGGCGACTACGGCAGCGTCGGCATTATCGGCGGCGCGCCGGGGATGGCAGGCGCTGCCCTGCTTGCAGGCCGCGCCGCTTTGCAATTAGGCGCGGGCCGGGTCTATATCGGGCTCCTTGGCGAAAATTCGCCCGGCTACGACCCCGTTCAACCCGAATTGATGTTGCGTCCGGCTGCTGACATTCTGCGGCTTGACCATCTCAATGCAGTTGCAATCGGGCCCGGTCTCGGACAATCACTGGATGCACATCGTTTACTGTCCGATGCCTTAATGGAGAGTCGGCCGTTAGTGCTCGATGCGGACGCGTTAAACCTGCTGGCCGCCGATGAGCGCCTGCAACAACTTGCTTCGAAGCGTGCAGGGCCTACACTTTTGACGCCGCATCCGGCGGAAGCCGCCCGTTTGTTAGGGTGCGATACCGGCGGCGTGCAAGCCGATCGCGTGGCAGCGGCCTGCGAAATTGCCGGGCGCTACAACAGTTCGGTCGTGCTTAAAGGCGCGGGCAGCATCTGCGCGCTCTCGAACGGTGCATGGTTCATTAACACGACCGGCAATCCGGGTATGGCAAGCGCCGGCATGGGGGACGTTTTAACGGGTTTTATTGCGGCATTGCTGGCACAGGGGGCCGCAGCCAAATTAGCGCTGCTGGCTGGGGTGCACTTGCACGGCAGTGCCGGGGATGCGCTCGCGGCAACGCAGGGCGCAGTGGGCATGACCGCGAGTGAATGCATTACTGCCGCACGCCGGCTGTTCAATCAACGCTGATGGGATACGCGCCTGCCGAATTGGAGACCCGCCCCGGTTATTGCGATGCTTCGAGTCCCGCCTGCTTGATGACGGCTGACCACTTGGCCATTTCCGAGCGAATGAACGCGGCGAATTGATCCGGCGTGCTGGCCACCGGTTCGGCGCCCTGACTGCTTAAACTCTCGCGGGTTTCGGGTATTAGCAGGCGCGCAGCAATTTCCTTTTGCAGCTTGTCGATGATGTCTTGCGGGGTGCCGGCCGGCGCCAGCAGGCCCGTCCATCCGGTTATGACGACCGTCTTGAAGCCTGCTTCGGTCATGGTTGGCGCAGCGGGGAATGCGCGCGCGCGCGTTTCGCCGCAGGTAGCAAGCAGCTTCAATTTGCCCGCCCTGATATGCGACACCACGCCTTGCATCGGCGTGAAGATCAGCGCGGTCTGGCCGCTCAATAAATCGATTACCGCCGGCGTCTCGCCCTTATACGGCACATGCAAAAGCCGAATGCCGATTTGCGATGAAAAAAGTTCGCCGCCGAGATGCGTCTGATTGCCGATGCCGAATGATGCAAAGTTCAGCTCGCCCGGTCGGGCCCTCGCAAGCGCTACCAGCTCACGCACGTTTTTGACGGGCAACGACGGATTGATCACCAGACCAAAAGTGTTCGTGGCAGTCTGGGTGATCGGCATGAAATCGCGCAAGGTGTTATAGGGCAGCGTCTTGTAAACGTACGGGTTCATCGTGAGCGAACTCGGCACGCCAAGCGTGATCGTATAACCATCCGGCTTTGCCTTCGCGCCTGCTTCGAGGCCGATGATGCCGTTGGCGCCCGGGCGATTTTCGACAATCACCTGGTGGCCCCATGCTTCGATCAGTTTTTGCGCCACGATGCGCGCGGTCAAATCGACTCCCGAACCCGCGGCCTGCGGAACAATGATGCGCACCGTCCGGCCCGGATACTCGTGCGCGGTTTGCGCGTTGACGGCAAACGGCGCCACTAACAACATCAGCGGTGCGATTAACCATGCGGCGCGGCGATTACGCATGCAGAGCGCGCATCGAAAGTATGCCGAGCCATGTCATCGCGAGCGAGCCGATCAAATGCGCAGTAATAATCACGAACGCCCAGCCGAGCTCGCGACCCGCAATGAGGCCGACAGCTTCGGCCGAGAACGACGAAAATGTCGTGAGTCCGCCGAGGAAGCCGACGATCACGAACAGGCGCCATTCGAGAGGCACGCTATCATTTTGAATGAAGTATTCGATCGCCAGACCGATCAGGTAGCCGCCGACGAGATTCGACGCGAGCGTGCCAATCAGCAGGTTGGGCAGCAGCGGATTCAGCGCAATGCCAAGCAGCCAGCGCGACCAGCAACCGAGTGCGCCGCCGATGCCGACCGCAATGAATCCATAGGCGGTCATTGTGAATTTACATTGAGTCTCACACCGATGAGCATAGCAAATAAACGCCGCGGTGACAGCACGAAAGCCGGCGCATACGCGGTGCTATACTAATTTTTTTGCTGAGCGATACGCCATGAGTAACCGTCTCGCGCGCGAAACCAGTCCGTATTTGCAGCAGCATGCCGACAACCCGGTTGACTGGTATCCGTGGGGCGATGAAGCGCTCGCCGCCGCGCGCGCGCAGGAAAAACCGATTCTGCTGTCGATCGGCTATTCCGCCTGCCATTGGTGTCATGTAATGGCGCATGAGTGCTTTGAAGACGCCGAAGTCGCGGCACTGATGAACAAGCTATTCATCAATGTCAAAGTCGACCGCGAAGAACGCCCGGATCTCGATCAAATTTATCAGACCGCGCATCAGGTGCTGACGACACGCCGCGGCGGCTGGCCGTTGACGATGTTTCTCGCGCCGGATCAGACTCCGTTTTTCAGTGGAACTTACTTTCCCAAGACGCCGCGTCTGGAAAAACCCGGCATGCTTCAACTGCTGCCGCAAATTGCCGCGTCATATCGTGACGACCGCGCCGGCATCGAGCAGCGCGGCAAAGCGCTGATCGCAGCCCTCGCGCAGACGCAGCCTGCCGCCGCGGGCACCGGCGAGTTAACCGCCGCCACGCGCACAAAAGCGTTGGACCAATTGAAGCGCCTCTTCGATGAAACCGACGGCGGCTTAAACGAGACTTTCAAGTTTCCGCATCCGGCAGAAATTGAATTTTGCATGCGCTGCGCGGTCGCCTGTCACGATACGCCGCTGATGAGACTCGTCAAGCTCACGCTTGACCGCATGGCCGAGCGCGGGCTCTTCGATCAGATCGGCGGCGGTTTTTATCGCTACTGCGTCGACCGGCAATGGGTGACTCCGCATTTTGAAAAAATGCTTTACGACAACGGACCGTTGCTCCGGCTCTACAGTGATATGTGGCTCATTGACCGGCGGCCCCTGTACGCGCGGGCTGCCGCTGAAACGGCGGTGTGGGTAATGCGGGAAATGCAGGCACCCGCCGGCGGATACTATTCCACGCTCGACGCCGATTCAGAACAGGTAGAAGGCAAATTTTATGTGTGGACGCCGCATGCAATAAAAACCGCTCTGAGCGTCGAAGAATACGAGGTAGTCGCGCTGCATTACGGGCTCGACGCGCCGGCCAATTTCGAGCATAAGGAGTGGCATCTGCAGGTGGTAACTGCGCTCGAGGATGTCGCGCGGAAACTCGCGCTTCCGTTGGCGCAGGTTGAGGCACTGCTCGACTCTTCTCGCGCCCGGCTGCTGGCGCGAAGAGAGCAGCGCCCGCGTCCGGCCCGCGACGAAAAAATTCTGACCGGCTGGAACGCGCTGATGATTCGAGGGATGGCGCATGGCGCTCGCGTGTTCGAGGAGGCCCACTGGCTACTCTCTGCGCGCCGCGCCGCCGACTTTATCCACGCGCATCTATGGCGCGATGGCCGCCTGCTCGCGAGTTTTAAGGACGGCAAGGCTGATTTAAACGCCTATCTCGATGACTACGCGTTTTTGCTCGACGCACTGCTCGAACTGATGCAGGCGGATTTCCAACCGGCCGATCTGGCGTGGGCGCGCGAGCTGGCAGAGGTGCTGCTCGCAAAGTTTGAAGATCGCGAACACGGCGGTTTCTTTTTTGTGAGCCACGATCACGAGCGGCTACTCCAACGCGCCAAAATCGGTGCTCGCAACGACACGCCCTCGGGCAACAGCGTGGCGGCGTTCGCGTTAGACCGGCTTGGACATATTCTCGGCGAACCGCGTTACAGCGTAGCGGCGCATCGCACCGTCCTCGCATTTAGTCAGCTCCTCGAACAGCAACCCGAGGCCCACGGCATGCTCGGCCTCGCGCTCGATGAACAACTCAAGCCGCCTACTCTCGTCGTATTGAGTGGCAACGCGGATTCCAGGGCATGGCAAAGTGCGCTCTCCACTCGATACCTGCCGCACGTCATTACGCTCGCGATCCCGGACGGGACAATAGATGTGCCGCCGACACTAAAGAAGCCGGGCGGTGCGAGCGTCAAAGCGTGGGTTTGCCAGGGCGTGACCTGTTTGCCACCCATAACGGACATCGAGACTTTGCTTAAAGTGGTGCATGACCGCGATTGAACGTGCACCACGGCGCAATGGTGGCGCGCACAGCAGCGGTCTGAGCGCAGCGTGCAGGCGGGCACGCGACGCACTTCGGCGTAGGTATGCAACCGGAGCGCCTTTCCAAGTAGAATTCCACCGGCCCATCGCGGCCTCAGGGTCAGGAGCGTTAATGAAATATCGATTAGCTTCAGCGTCACTTCGGATTATCTGGCTCACTGCAGCAGCGGTGCTGTGGCCGGTTGTTATACAAGCACAAGCCGCCGATATCTCCATTGGCATCAGCGCCGATGTGACTTCCCTCGATCCCCATTACGTTGCCACCCAACATAACGTGGGGCTTGGCTGGAACGTATTCGACGCTTTAACGCGCGTCGACGAAAAAGCCCGCATCATCCCGGGCCTTGCCACTTCATGGAAAGCCATCGACTCTACAACCTGGGAATTTACGCTGCGCAAGGGCGTCAAGTTTCACGATGGCAGCGAGCTCACTGCGGATGACGTCGCGTATTCGCTGGTCCGTCCACTCGCAATTGCAGGCAGTCCGGGCGGATTTGCGGTGTACGTGCGCCGCATCATTTCAAAGCAAATTGTAGATCCGTACACGATACGATTAAAAACTGCGACGCCATACGGCGCGATGCCGCAGGATTTAAACGCGATCATGATTATCTCGAAGAAAGCTGCGTTTAACGCGACACCCGCGGATTTCGACAGCGGCAAGGCGATGGTCGGCACCGGGCCCTATAAGTTTGTCCGCTGGACACGCGGCGACCGCGTCGAGCTTGCGCGCTTCGAAGGCTACTGGGACAAAAAGCCGGCGTGGGACAAAGTCACTTTCCGTATGATGTCGAACGATCCCGCGCGCACCGCTGCACTGTTGTCGGGCGAAGTCGACGTAATCGAGAACGTTCCTCCATCTGACCTCGCCCGCGTGCGCGCAAACCCCAACTTGCGGCTCGAACAAACGGTGTCGTGGCGCACAATCTTTTTTCACATGGACCAATACCGCGCCCAGCCGCCGCACATCACTGATACGCAGGGCAAACCGCTCGCAAAGAATCCGTTCATGGATGTGCGCGTACGGCGGGCGTTCTCCAAGGCGCTTAACCGCAAGGCGCTAGTCGAACGTGCAATGGAAAACGTTGCGGTGCCTGCTTCAAATGTCGTGTCTCCCCAGATTTTTGGCCACTATGGCGAGTCCAAACCGGAAGCATACGATCCAGAGGGCGCTAAAAAGCTGCTGGCGGAGGCAGGCTACCCGAATGGATTCGCGATAACCGTATCCGCGCCGAACGACCGCTACATCAACGACGACCAAGTCGCGCAGGCGGTCGCCCAAATGCTGTCGCGGATCGGGATCAAATGCGCAGTTGAAGCGATGCCTTTTAATGTTTACCTGAGCAAGGCGCGCGACCAGCAGTTCAGCTTTGCGATGCTGGGCTGGGGCTCATATGCGGCCGATCTCGCCTTGCGGGCGCTGCTGTTGACGCCGAACGCCGACAAGGGAAATGGCGCATGGAACTGGGGACGCTACTCCAATCCGAAAGTGGACAAGCTGGTCGAAGATGCGCTTGACACCGTCAACGAGGCAAAGCGCGAAGCGTTCGCGCGCGAGGCCGCGGCCGTCGTCGCAGCCGACGTTGCGATTATTCCGCTCTATCATCAGATCGTGACGTGGGCGATGAAAAAGAACTTTACGTACCAGGCCCGCACTGACGAGCGCTCGCTCGCGCAATTTTTTTACCCGCAATGAGCGCCGGACCGAAGCCGTAAGAGCTGATGCCCAGGTAAGTTGAAACCACATTTATGAATGTGACATCGGCAAAATCTCGTCTGGGTGGCGCTTCTATTGCAGCGCCATGCAAAAGAGGACAGAAGTGATTCGCGACCCGCATCGCATTTTCGCCATCTCGAGCCTTGTCCTCGCGCCGGTGTTGCTCGTGGCCATCGAGCTCTTTCATCCCGCGCATTTCACGCTCGACCCCGGTATGACCGCGTTCCTGTCACATCCGCAGGCCGGTGACTCTTATTACAAAGCGATTGCGTACTTCGGACCCGGCTGGTGGTTTTTGCTCCATATGGTGCAAACCCCGCTCGTCGTAATCGTCAGCTTCGGGTTGTTGCTGATGACGGACACGTTTCGGGCGGCACCGGGCGCGCGCTACAAGCCGCTTGCGTGGGCGTCGAGGGTGGCCACGGTTGTCTTCATGACTTTCTACACCGTTCTCGACGGCGTCGGCGGCATTGCGCTGGGGCGCGAACTCGTCGTCCTCAAGGAACTGGTCGCATCGAGCACGCTCACCGAGCACGACGCACAGGCGATCCGCTTTTTCCTCGACCGTATGTGGGTTGACCCCTGGGTGGGCGGGGTCGGTTCGTTCATCAGCTTGACAGGCTCGTGGGCCGTTTTCGTGGCAGCGGCGTGCACCGCCGGCTATCTTGCGGTCAACCGCAAAGCGACCTGGCTCGAAGTAGCTTTGCTAATTGGTTTCGGCTGGGAACTGCAGGTCGCGCACGCGAGCTATCACGGTCCGATCGCATTCGGCCTGCTCGCGCTCGCATCGGCCTTATGGCTGTGGCGCAAGCGCTTCGCAATTTAGAAAACGACTGACAACCCGGTATAGCCCCGGGGCATCGTAGCGTCGAGGCGACCACGTTGTTCATAACCGCGGTATGTCAACACTTACAAAGTCATGACCAGGTCTGCCGTCAGATTTTTGTCGGGCGGCATTAGATGTATGCCTTCCCGGAGCATCGAAAACGTGACCCTGCTCGTCATCTCAATCTTGTTGTGCCGCGCCACATGAAGAGGAACCGACATAAACAGGGGCGGCCGTTTAGCCCCGCCAACATTGATCGACAGAATAGCGTTATCACCTAATCGCGCCACGCTGGCCACTACACCCGAAACCAGATTTTCCGGTTCACCGCGATGCATCTCCCTGCTTTCATGCATCACCAATTGACCCTGCGGAACCGCCCATGCTACCTGGGCGCCTGCAGAAAATTTAGATTGCAGGTGCGCTTCCAGAATGTGCTTGCGCCACTCGATTACCGTCACATTGCGCTCCGGAATATGCTTGATGACTCCGGCCCGAAAAACGTTTTTCAATCCCACCAAACGCGCGACCTGTACGGAGCTGGGTCGGGTTATCACATCGTCAGGCGCGCCAACTTGCAGTGTTTTGCCCTGAAAGAGGACGCACATGCGATCGGCGAGCAACGATGCTTCGTCGAAGTCATGCGTGACGAGGATGACTGGCATCGCGAGGTCGCGCCGCAATTCCGCCAGTTCCTGATAGAGCCGCTCGCGCGTGGCACGGTCAACCGCCGAAAACGGTTCGTCCAGCAACAAAACGTTGGGCTCGCGTGCCAACGCACGGGCAACGGCCACGCGCTGCTGCTGCCCGCCTGAAAGCGCCGCCGGCAGCCGCCCTTCCAGCCCGCTCAGATGTACCCGTGCAATGAGATCCCGTGCACGACGCGCGCGCTCCATCACAGGCTGTGCAGTCATTGCCTCCATCACATTTTCGAGGGCGGTCAGATGGGGAAACAAAGCAAAGTTCTGAACTACAAATCCTATGCGGCGGGCTTGAGGGCTAAGATTTATTTTGTCGCCCATATCAAGCCACGCGACACCGTTACAGGAGATGCGCCCGTGTTTCACCCGATATAGCCCCGCGATAGCGCGCAGAATCGTCGATTTTCCGCTGCCCGAAGGTCCTACCAGCGCCAACAACTCGCCCGCTGCGCAGGTTAACTTTACATCTAGCGGGATTGGAGCGACTTGGCTGAGGCTTACGCTGAGCCCGCGTTCAATCATGACGGCGGGATTTAAAGCGCGAGCTAATCAGAAAGGTAAAACTGATGGCCATCAGTGAGATGATCAGCAGCGTTGCCGACATGGCGCCAGCCGCCGCTGTATCAAATGCCTGCACGCGATCATAAATGGCGATGGCGATGGTTTTAGTCTCGCCCGGGATGCTGCCACCAACCATGAGTACCACCCCAAATTCACCCAGGGTGTGCGCAAACGTAAGCACCAGAGCGGTGAGTATGCCGGGCCACGCCAGGGGCAACTCGATCCGCCATAACGTTCGCCAGCCGGACAGACCGCAGCACGCGGCTGCGTCGCGTACTTCTATCGGAATTGCCTCAAAGCCGCGTTGCATGGGTTGAATCGCAAATGGAAGGTTAAACAGAATTGACGCTATCAGCAGCCCTTCAAAACTGAATACTAATTGCTGGCCGGTGAGGTCATGATAAAACCGCCCGAGTGGAGTAGCGCCGCCCAAAGCGACAAGAAGATAATAACCAAGGACTGTTGGCGGCAAGACCAATGGCAGGGCAAACATGGCTTCGACCAGAGGCTTTCCCCTGAAATCTTGCCAGGCCAGGACACGCCCGAGCCAGATGCCTATGGGAAACAAAATCACCATGGTCCATGCTGCCAGCTTTAATGACAATGACAGTGCAGACCAATCCATCACACGCTCTTAATCATATTTCGCTCGGCAAAACGAAACCATAGCGTTTGAAGATCTCACGTCCCCCAGACTGCTGCAAATAGTTGTAGAAAGTGCGAGCGCTGATGTTAGCGCCTTTAACAAGCGCCATGCGCTGACGCAGCGGATCGTGCGTCTCCGCAGGAATCAGGACATAGCTGCCGAGTTTGGAAACAGCAGGAGAAAGCGCCAGCGAAAAAGCAAAAATTCCACCGTCCGCCGAACCGCTGGTCGCAAATTGCGCAGCTTGTGAAACGTTTTCGCCGAGTACGAGCTTGGGCTGCAATGACGACCATAGACCGAGCTTTCGAAGTGTTTGCTCAGCGGCTCTTCCGTACGGCGCATGCTCCGGGTTAGCAATCGCAAAACGTTTGATACGGTCATTCGTTAAAGCCGATTTGAGTCCTTTAAACTGTGCATCGGGTTTAAACGACGATTGATGAGGAGCAAACAACACGATTCGCCCCACGGCGTAAAGCGCCCCGCGGTCCTCGACGCGGCCGAGGTCTGCGAGCTTGAAAATGAATCCTTCATCTGCCGACATAAATAGCTGAAACGGTGCCCCTTGCTCGATTTGACGGTAGAAGTTGCCGGAAGACCCGAATACCAGCTTTACATCGAGTTTTGTATCCGCCCGAAACCTTGCAGCTATGTCTTCGAGGGCAAATTGCAGATCCGACGCAGCCGCTACCGTGGGGACATCGGTCGTAGATTGCGCCTGCGCTGGCAACACCACCAGCAATGCCGCCGGCAACAGCCACACATGCAGCGACCATTGGACGATAGATTGGTATGACATAATTATTTTTACCCGGCGAATCGCTGTATATAACTGAATATAGCGAAGGCCGGGAAAAAGTCAAACAGGATATGCCGGAAGGCTAAGCAAGTGAACCCGGATCGACGGCGACGGGCGGCGTTTGCTCAGTAGAGCTTGCCAGTGGGCGGCGTTTTGCGCAGCAGCCTGGAGAAGTTCGGCAAGCGTTTGGAAACCGCTGCGAGTGCCCCCGCTTCCATAGTGCGGAAGTCCTTTAACACCGTTGTGCCGAAAGCCGTTATCTGCGCACCACCGCCACCCCTGCCGCCGGTTGCGGTATCGACAACCGGCTCGCGAAAGTACTGGTTCATCGCATCGATCAGCAACCATGCGCGCCGGTATGACATTTTCATCACGCGGGCCGCAGCCGAAATCGAACCGGTCTGCGCGACTGCCTCCAATAAATCCGCCTTGCCCGGCCCAATAGCAAACCCGTCTCCGAACTGCACGCGCACCCTGAGTCTGGCTGTTGCAGCCGGCATCAGCATCAGTCTTTCTGCCGCCAGCGCGCGGCCGCGACGTCGTCGCTTGCGCGCGACTCGACCCATCGGGCGCCGTGCGGCGTTTGTTCTTTTTTCCAGAACGGCGCGCGCGTTTTGAGATAATCCATCACGAACTCGCACGCCTCGAACGCATCGCCGCGGTGAGCGCTGCTAACGACGACGAGCACGATCTGATCAGTCGGCTTTAAATGCCCCACGCGATGCACGACCATTACGTCAAAAATATTCCAGCGCGACTTCGCCTGTTCAATGATTTCAGCAATCGCTTTTTCGGTCATGCCCGGATAGTGCTCGAGCTCCATGTCGGCGACCACGCTACCGTCGTTCATGTCGCGCACGACACCCACGAACGCGGTCACCGCCCCGACCTGCGCATTCCCCGCACGCAGAGATGCAATCTCGCGTCCGGCGTCGAAATCTTCACTCTGTATCCGCACCGGCATGTCAGCCCGCCGCAATTATTGAATCAGCCACCGGTGACCGGCGGAAAGAAAGCGATCTCATCGCCATCGCTGATTTTGGTTTCGCCTTGCGCCATATCCTGGTTGACCGCCGCCCGCACGGGCGTGTTGCCGGCAAGTTCGCTTGCCCAGGCGCCGCCGCGTGCCATCAGCAGCGCACGCAAGCCGTTGAGATCGCGCACGCCGGCCGGCAATACAAGCTGCTCGGAGCCGGTTCCCAGCGATTCGCGTAAACGCGCAAAATAAATAAGCGTGACCATCTGAATATTATGCGCTGCGGACGGCGCCAAACAAAGCGCGCACTGCTATTGAGCGACGTGGCGCGCGATGAAGTTGGCAATCTGCACGGCATCATCAAGGTGAAATTGCGGTAATGCCGTGTCGACGTGTTGGTCGCTCGCGATGGCTACGATATGCGGATCCTTGGGATGGAGTAACGACTCGCCAACCACGCTCCGATAAACTTCGAGCTTCGGAATCGGCTCATGTTTGTAGCCCTCGACGAGCAGCAGGTCGCACGGCGCAATATGCTTGATTAAATCGTGCAACGCGGGTTCGGGTGCGCCGCGCAGTTCGTGCATCAGCGCCCACCGCCGGCTCGACGTGACAAGGACTTCGCTGCACCCCGCATGACGATGGCGGAATGAGTCCTTGCCTGGCTGATCGACGTCGAACGTATGGTGCGCGTGTTTGACCAGCGACACCGTGAGGCCGCGTGCGGTAAACAGCGGAATCAGCTTTTCGAGCAGCGTCGTTTTACCTGAGCCGGAGTAACCGGCTATGCCGAATATTTTCATCGCAGTGCAAGTGTACCAGCCATGTTCTCAATCATCGGCTTTGACCTGCCCGCCGCTGATGTGCAGCCGGTTCAATATCGCCAGCCGGATAATCTCAGGATCATGACTCGCTATCACCACGGTGTGATTTTCGATGCACAGCGCGGTAACGAGTTCGAGCACCTGCTTGCGCGCATCGCCATCGAGATTAGCGGTCGGCTCGTCGAGCAGCAGCAGGGTTGGATCAAGCACTTTGGCGCGCGCGAGAGCAGCGCGCTGTTTTTCGCCGCTTGATAACTTATGCGGAGGAACCTGGCGCCGATCGCCCAGCCCCGCCCATTCGAGCGCCTCCCGCGCGCAGGCGCTGCGTTCGGCAGCCGCCATGCCGCGCCGGGCGAGACCGTAGTTCAGATTTGCCTCAATGCTGGTGTGAAACAAGTAGGGCTGCTGATGCACGTAGACGATTTCACGCCGCCAGTGCTCCGGGTAGTGCGAGATCATCACAGACTGCGCGCGAAACTCTATCTGCCCGCCGTCGGCCGGCTCCAAGCCCGCGGCGATGCGCAGCAATGTCGTCTTGCCGCTACCATTGGAACCGGTCAATACATAACCGCTGCCGGCTTCGAAATCAAGGTGGGCCGCTTCGAACAACTCGCGCTGGCCGAAGCGCTTGGCGAGTGCTGTGATCGAAAATAGCGGCGCGCTCATTCGAGCCCGCCCCGGCCTTGCAACGATGCGAGCGCTACGTTGATCGCGATCGCGAGCACAATCAGCACAAAACCGAGCGCAATGCCCTGCGCGAATTCTCCCTTGGAAGTTTCGAGCGCGATGGCGGTGGGAATGGTGCGCGTCAGGCCGGCAATATTGCCGCCGACGAGAATCGAGCAGCCGACCTCCGATACCACGCGCCCAAACCCGTTAAATACCGCCGCCATGACGCCAAACCGCACTTCGAAT
>JANYCE010000420.1 GCA_025360445.1 Betaproteobacteria bacterium | reverse complement strand
AAGCGTCGCCCTTTGCTCTTGCGTCAACACAAGTGCCGCTCGTTTGCTCTTTCCCGCCATGATCGCCTCCGTCAAGAGTTGCACAAAGATCATGGCCATTATAAACTATTGTGTAATTGTATTGATGGAACGAACTACTAGGACAGATCGCCCGGCTGCGAGCAGCGCGGGAGATGCATCAAAAAAATATAACACGCATCCTTGAAAGGCCGGGCATGTTCGAGCGAACAAGCGCTTCCCGCAATGATGCCGGCAAAGCAGTACGCACTTTCACGCTCGCCGCGAATTATAAAATGGTCGGCTCGCTCGCCGGCGCTGCATTACTGGCCGCGTTAGCGGTGATGCTGTCATTCTGGGCGTTCGCGCAGATTGAAGCATCCGAAGCAAGGCGCCAGCACAACTACGATCTCGTCTTGCGCGCTAACGCACTCCTGTCGAAGATAAAGGATGCCGAAACCAGCGAACGCGGCTATGCGTTAACCGGCGAGGAGGCCTTTCTCGAACCATACTTGGCGGTGCGCGACACCGTCGCGGCTCATCTGGAAGATATGCATGCGCTTACGCGGGACCCGCGTGCCGTGCAGCATCTCGATGCACTCACGTCGCTCGTCACCGCAAAAATGGCGCACTTGTCGCGGAACGTCGAACTGCGCCGCCAGAATCTGCCTGCCGCTATAACGGCAGAAACGAGGGGCACCGGCAAACGCCTGATGGACGCAGTCCGCACTGAAATTAGCGGGTACGTCGAAGTCGAGAACGTGCTGACGCGTCAAGTTGAAATGGATTTTAAGGCGAGCATGCGTCGGCTATTTGCGCTGATTGTAACGACGAGCCTGTTTGCGTTTTTGCTTACGCTGTCATTTGCTTATCTCATTTATCGAGAAACACAGCATCGACTCGATGATCTTGTACATCGTGAAACCGAACATCTGCTGGACGTGCAGGAGACACTGAACAAGCAGCTCCAGCAAACCTGTGCGGCGGCCGAAATCAGTGAGGAAAAACTCGCGATCACGCTAAATTCCATTGGGGACGCGGTGATTGCGACCGATGCCGACGGACGTGTGACGCTCGTGAACCCGCTCGCGCAGCGCCTGACCGGCTGGAGTCTCGCTGAAGCCTTCAACCGGCCGGTAGAGGAAATTTTTACCATCATCAACCAGGTTACCCGCCTGCCGTTGCCGGTGCCGGTGCGCGATACGCTCGCGAACAATTCGGTTCACGGACTTGCCAATCACACGATACTGATCGCACGCGATGGCAGTGAATGCGATATCGCCGACAGTTGCGCGCCGATCCACACGCGCGCGGGCCAGGTGGTGGGCGCCGTGCTGGTGTTTCGCGATGTCACCGAACGCGCGCGGCTCGACAAAATTTTAATGGACCAGAATGCCGAGCTGAATTCGGCGAGGGATCTGGCTGAAAAAGCAAACCTCGCAAAATCCGATTTTGTTTCAAGCATGAGCCATGAACTGCGCACTCCGCTCAGTGCTATCCTGGGGTTCGCCCAACTCATGGAATCCGGTACGCTGGCGCCGACCGCCTCGCAAAAACGCAGCATCGACCAGATTTTGAAGGCGGGCTGGTACCTGCTCGATCTGATCAATGAAATTCTCGATCTCGCATTGATCGAATCAGGCAAGCTGTCGCTCTCGATGGAGCCGGTTTCACTCGGCGAAGTCATGCAGGAGTGCGAAACAATGATAGAGCCGCAGGCGCGCAAACGCGGAATCAAGGTGACTTTTCCGCATTTTAAACAGCCGTGCCGCATCAAATGCGACCGCACGCACGTCAAACAGATTATCGTTAACCTGCTGTCCAATGCGATCAAATACAATACGGTCGATGGTTCCGTTGTCGTCAGTTATGTCCTGACCGCAGCGCAGCGCGTACGCCTGAGTTTTCAGGACACCGGCAAGGGGTTGGCGCCAGAGAAAGTATTACAGTTGTTTCAACCGTTTAATCGTCTTGGGCAGGAAACAAGTATCGAGGAAGGCACCGGCATCGGGCTGGTGATGTGCAAGCGGCTGGTGGAGTTGATGGGCGGCGCAATCGGCGTCGACAGCGTGGTGGGCAAAGGCAGCGTGTTCTGGATTGAGCTCAATGTGACAACCGAACCACCAGCCCTTCCTTTTGCCAGCGGCGACACCGCGCCGGCGGCTGAGAACGCTGATCCGCAAACGCATACGCTGCTTTACGTCGAGGACAACCCCGCCAACCTGATGCTGGTCCAGGATTTAATCGCGCGGCGGCCTGACATGCGCTTGCTCACTGCGCGCGACGGCGTCAGCGGAATCGAAACGGCGCTTGCCGCCAGGCCGGATCTCATCCTGATGGACCTCAATCTGCCCGGCATCAGCGGCATCGACGCGTTGCGGGTGCTGGCCCAACATCCTGCCACGGCGCACATCCCGATCATCGCACTAAGCGCGAATGCAATGCCGCGCGATATCGAAAAAGGCCTCGAAGCTGGCTTCTTCCGGTATTTGACCAAACCGATCAAGGTCAACGAATTCATGTCTACGCTGGATATAGCGCTGCACCACAGAAAAACTCCCGAAGCTCTTGACCTCAAAGAGGATTAAACAAAATGACTAAAATGCCGGACGTTTTTAATGCGCGAATACTGATCGTCGATGATCAGGAGTCCAACGTCGATTTGCTCAAGCAACTGCTAACCGAATGCGGTTACACGGCGGTGAGCTCCACGATGCAGCCCGATCAGGTCTGCGCGATGCACCGGAATGAGCCCTACGATTTGATTCTGCTCGACCTGCAGATGCCGGTCATGGATGGATTTGCGGTAATGGCAGGATTAAAAACCAACGAGACCGACGGTTACCTGCCGGTCATCGTGCTGACCGCGCAACCAGGCCATAAACTGCGCGCACTGCAGGCCGGCGCCAAGGATTTCATCAGCAAGCCGTTCGATCTGGTAGAAGTGAAAACCCGCATTCACAACATGCTCGAAGTGCGGCTGCTGTATAAACAACTTGAAAATCAAAACGCAATACTGGAGCAGAAAGTCGCCGAACGCACGGCTGAATTGCGCGAGAGCGAAGCGCGCTTCCGCAGCTTGGCGGAGCTGTCGTCCGATTGGTACTGGGAACAGGACGAAAGCGGCGCTTTTACCAAAACCTCGGGCCCAGTACTTGAAATGCTGGGCTTGCGCGTTGACGCGTTGACCGGCGAACGCAGCGACGATGGTATGAGCGGCTGGGATACGGAGCAACGCGCCGAACTGCGCGCCAAGATTGCAGCACGCGAACCCTTCCTCGACTTTGCATTCAGCCGAGTGACACCGGACGGCGCGCGGCAGCAGTATCAGGTCAGCGGCGAGCCGATGTTCAACGGCGCCTGCCGCTTCATCGGCTATCGCGGCATCGGTGTGCAGCTTGCCGATGGCAAGGGCCACTAGCCATGGCGGCGTTCCCGAACCCCAAACAGAATCACCTGCTCGACGCGCTGCCCGCGCCGGAATTCGATCGCCTGGCGCCTAACCTTGAAGCAGTGCCTATGCTGCTGGGCGAGACGCTGTACGAACCAGGGGGGCACTTGACGCACGTATACTTCCCGACGACGTCGATCGTCTCCCTGTTGTATGTGATGGAATCCGGCGTATCCGCCGAAATGGCGAGCGTCGGCAACGAAGGCGTACTCGGCATCTCGCTATTCATGGGCGGGGACACGACGCCAAGTTCAGCCGTCGTGCAAACTGCGGGGCAAGGGTATCGTCTGCCGGCGGCGCTCCTAAAAGAAGAATTTCATCGCGGCGGTCCAGTGCAGCGCCTGCTGTTGCGCTATACGCAGGCGCTTGTCACGCAGATGTTTCAGACCGGCGCCTGCAACCGGCATCACGCGATTGAGCAGCAGCTCTGCCGCTGGCTGCTGCTTACGCTGGATCGAATGCCGACCAACGAATTGGTCATCACCCAGGAACTCGTCGCCAACGCGCTCGGCGTGCGCCGCGAAGGCGTGACCGAGGCCGCCGGCAATTTGCAGCGCGCCGGAATAATCAGCTATCGGCGCGGTCATATCTCGGTGCTTAAACGCAGCGGCCTTGAAGCCGGATCGTGTGAATGCTACGCCGTCGTAAAAAAAGAAATCGATCGCCTGCTCTTCGACGTGCGGCTTAAGCCGCCAAAATCCGTGATGGCGCAATAACGCCCGTACCTCTCGGGGTCCAGCGCTTAAAGTGTTGACCGCGTGCTGACCCCGCGCTGACCCGGCGGTGACCGGCACACCGCCTCGCCGCTCGAAACGCGCGGCATCCAGACTCTGTTGTAATCTACGGCAGTTGGCGCCGGTTTAACGCGCAGGCGGGTGAGCAATAAGGCGCCGCGATAACCAAGGACACCCGAATTGAATTTACGCAGCGACTACCTTCTCAATCTACTGCGCCAATGGCGGGCGCGCGGCCGCGGCCAACGAGCAGCGCAGAAAAAGATCAACGACGAACTGCCCCTGCGCGCCGAACTCTTCAGCGCAGATCAAATGGAGCAGCATGGCGTGGTGCTGGCCGGCGCCCATCGCATCAGTGCCGGGCGGGCGCCGGATCAACTGCTCGCGCGACTCGCCGACAATGAGTCGGAACTTTTGCAGGGCTGCAAGCTGCTCACTGCCGCTGTCAAAGCGAACCGCCGGATTTCGCCTGCCGGTGAATGGCTGCTCGACAACTTTTATTTGATCGAAGAGCAGATCCGGACCGCGAAACGCCATTTACCAAAGGGGTATAGCCGCGAACTGCCGCGTCTCGCGCGCGGCCCGTCGGCCGGCCTGCCACGCGTTTATGACATTGCGCTCGAAGCGATCTCGCACGGCGATGGCTGGGTAGATCCGGCGAACTTGCGGCGTTTCGTCGCGGCCTATCAAAAAGTGACGGCGCTCGAGTTGGGCGAGTTGTGGGCGATTCCGATCATGCTGCGCCTCGCGCTGATCGAAAATCTGCGCCGCGTCGGCGCGCGCGTCGCCGCCAGCACAATCGACCGCGAACGCGCCGACGCGTGGGCCGACCAGATGATGGTGGCCGCTGAGGAAGATCCGAAAAGTCTCATCCTGATCATCGCCGACATGGCACGCTCGAACCCGCCGATGGCGAGCTCGTTTGTCGCCGAACTCGCGCGGCGGTTGCAGGGCCAGAGCGCCGCGCTCGCGTTGCCGCTGACCTGGATCGCGCAGCGCCTGTCCGAACTGGGCTTGACCATCGAACAGCTGGTGCAATCTGAAACCCAAAAGCAGGCGTCGGCACAGGTTTCGATCTCAAACAGTATCGGCAGCCTGCGGCTGCTCGGAGCAATGGACTGGCGCGACTTCGTCGAGGCCCTGAGCGGCGTCGAGCAAAAACTGCGCGAAGACCCGAACGGCGTTTATGCGGCGATGGATTTCGCCACGCGCGACTATTACCGGCATGCGATCGAGCAACTCGCGAACGCCAGCCGCCTGTCGGAAATCGACATCGCACGCAAAGCAATCCAGTTGGCGCATGCCGGCGCGGACGGCGCCAATGCACAAGACCGCGGCATTAATGAAATAGCGCGTTTCTCGCATGTCGGGTATTACCTTATCGATGAGGGACTGCCCCGGCTTAAACAGGCTGCCGAAGTTCGCTCTCCATTGACTGCAAGTGTACGCATCCTGGCTGGCCGCTTTCCGTTATCGATTTATACGGGCGCCATCGCGTTGCTGACCATTGCAATCACTGCCGGCCTCGTCAAAGAGGCGCGCGTATTCGCCTTGCAAGACGCATGGCTGTGGCTGACGGGCGCCGTGACGCTGGTGTGTTCCAGTCAATTCGCGGTCGCCGTTGTCAACTGGCTCGCCACCTTATCGGCCATGCCGCGACCGCTGCCGCGCATGGATTTCGCGCACGGAATCCCGCCTGACCTGTGCACGCTGGTAGTGGTGCCCGCGATGCTCACCAGCGAGCCCGACATCGAGAATTTAATTGAGGCGCTCGAAGTGCGGTTCTTAGCTAATCGCGACGACAACCTGCACTTCGGTCTGCTCACCGACTTTACCGACGCGCCCGCGCAAACGCTGCCGGAAGACGAACCGCTGCTACTGCTTGCGCAAAACCGCATCACCGAGTTAAACGAAAAATACGGCCGCGACGGCAACGACGCGTTTTTTCTTTTTCAGCGCCCGCGCCGCTGGAATTCTCGCGAGCGCCGCTGGATGGGGTATGAGCGCAAACGCGGCAAGCTGGCGGAGCTGAATATGCTGCTGCGCGATCCGGCGCACCAGGGTTTCTCGCTCGTCGTGGGAGCGACCGGGGTTTTATCGGGAATCAAATACGTGATAACGCTGGATACGGACACCCAGTTGCCGCGCGATGCGGCGCGTCAGTTCGTGGGCGCGATGGCACACCCGCTGAACCGCCCCGTTTACGACGCCGCACTCCAGCGCGTCATCGCCGGCTATTCGATCATGCAGCCGCGGGTAGCGGTCAGTATGCCGGCCAAACACTACACGCGTTATGCGCGGCTCTTCGGCGCCGAACCCGGCATCGATCCTTATACGCGAGCGGTATCCGATGTTTACCAGGATCTTTTCAACGAAGGCTCGTTCATCGGCAAAGGGATTTACGACGTCGATGCATTCGAGGGTGCACTCAAAGACCGCTTTCCAGAAAACCGGATTCTGAGCCACGATCTGCTTGAAGGCTGTTACGCGCGCGCCGCGTTATTGAGCGACGTCGAGCTGTATGAAGAATATCCGCCGACTTATGCGGCGGATGTCAGCCGCCGACACCGCTGGATCCGCGGCGACTGGCAGATCGCGTCATGGCTTCTCTCACGCGTGCCCCGCACTGCGGCCGGTAGCCAGCGCAACCCGCTGTCCGCACTGGCGCAGTGGAAAATTTTTGACAACCTGCGGCGCAGTCTTGCGCCGGCGGCGCTGCTGGCCCTGATGCTGCTCGGCTGGACGGTGCTCTCCCCCGCCTGGTTGTGGACACTGGTGGTAGTCGGGATCATCGCGCTGCCGCCGCTGATCGCGTCGTTCATCAATTTGTTTCGCCAGGCCGACGACGTGCTGTTCCGCCAGCATATTGCTGCCACCTGGCATTCGCTCGGCAGCCATCTTGCACAGGCTGTGTATACGCTGGCGTGTCTGCCGTTTGAAGCGTGGTTCAGTCTCGATGCCGTTGTGCGCACCAACTGGCGCATATTGGTCTCGCGCCGGCGATTGCTCGAATGGATGCCGTCGGGCAGCGCGGCCGGCGATAACAGGACGAGTCTCCCCGCGGCTTATCGCACGATGTGGGTAGCGCCGTTGCTCGCCGTCATCGCGGGCGCTTACTTAGCGATAAGAGCGCCCGCTACGCTACCTGTCGCACTCCCGATTTTGGTGCTGTGGTTCGTCGCACCCGCCTTGGCGTGGTGGCTTAGCCGCCGGGTCGGGCCGCGCGCTTCGCGCCTCGCCGATACGCAAATTGTTTTCCTGCACAAAATTGCGCGCCAGACCTGGGCGTTTTTTGAAACATTTGTCGGCGCAGATGACCACTGGCTCCCGCCCGATAATTTTCAGGAACACCCGGCGGCAGTCATCGCGCACCGCACGTCGCCGACCAACATCGGACTTTCGCTGCTGGCGAATCTGACCGCCTACGACTTCGGCTACATCGGTGCGGGACAGCTGATCGAGCGCACGGCCAACACCTTGGACTCGATGGCGACACTCGGCCGCCATGAAGGGCATTTTTATAATTGGTACGACACTCATACGTTGCAGCCGCTCTCGCCGCGGTACGTCTCCTCGGTGGACAGCGGCAATCTCGCGGGCCATCTGCTGACCTTGCGCCCCGGCCTGCTCGCACTGGTCGATCGTCCGATCCTCGAAATGCGCTGTCTCGACGGGCTTAATGACACGCTGCGGCTGGTGGTCGAAGTCGCCGGACCTAAAGCGCCAGCCGAACTCGCGCGCCTGCAGACCGAATTTTATTCGGCCTACGATTCGCGGCCTGCCACGCTCACGGCGATGCAACTGTGGCTGACCCGCCTGGTTGAATCGGCGGACAAGGCCTGTGCAAGTCTCGGCCTCACCGCAGGGGGCCCACCGCAGGATGATGCGCAGTGGTGGGCGCAGGCGCTCACCCGCCAGTGCCGTGATGCGCTCAGCGAGCTTGCGCTGCTTGCGCCGTGGCTCGCGATGCCGTCTGCTTCCACGCGTTTGCGCCCGATACTGTCCCAACTGGCCAATCCCACCCTGCGCCAGCTGGCTGAAGACAATGACCAGCCACTATTAACCGCGATTGCCGAGCAACTCTCGCCAGCGGCAACGACCGCGGAACGCGCATGGCTCGCGACGCTTGGCCGCCATCTCGCCATCGCCGGCGGGCACGCACGCGAACGCGTTGCACGCATCGAACAACTCGCGTTGCAGGCCGCTGAATTTGCGGTGATGGAATACAACTTTCTGTATGACCCCGCGCGGCATTTGCTTGCGATTGGCTACAACGTAGACGACCGCCGGCGCGATTCGAGTTTTTACGATTTGCTCGCCTCAGAAGCCCGGCTGACGACCTTCGTCGCGATTGCACAGGGCCGCCTGCCGCAGGAAAGCTGGTTCGCGTTCGGTCGCCTGCTCACCAACACCGGCGGCGAGCCCGCCTTGCTGTCGTGGAGCGGTTCGATGTTCGAGTACCTGATGCCGCTGCTCGTAATGCCGACCTATGAGAACACGCTACTCGACAGAACCTACCGCGCAACGGTGAATCGCCAGATCGCGTATGGCGAGCAACGCGGCGTGCCGTGGGGAATTTCGGAGTGCGGCTACAACACGGTAGACGCCGCGCTTAACTATCAATATCGGGCATTTGGCGCACCGGGCCTCGGACTCAAGCGCGGCCTCGCGGAAGATCTCGTGATTGCGCCGTACGCATCCGCGCTGGCGTTGATGGTGGACCCCGAGAAATCGTGCACGAATCTGCAGCGACTCGCCGCTGAGGGCCTCGCTGGAAAGTATGGCTTTTACGAAGCAGTCGACTACACCGCGGCCCGCTTGCCGCGCGGCCAGTCGAGCGCGGTAATCCGCTCCTTCATGGCGCATCACCAGGGCATGATTTTGTTATCACTTGCGTATGCGCTACTCGATCGCCCGATGCAAAAACGCTTCGAGGCAGATCCGATGTTTCGGGCCACTAATTTATTGCTGCAGGAACGGGTGCCGAAGGCGGGCTCATTCCTGTTGCATAACGCTGAATTTGCCGCTGCGCGCGAAGCGCCCGAAGACCTCGGCATGCCGATGCGCGTGATCGCCAATCCCGCACCCCCCGTGCCGGAAGTGCAGTTGTTGTCGAACGGCCGCTATCACGTGATGATCACCAACGCGGGCGGCGGTTATAGCCGCTGGAAAGATCTTGCGGTCACGCGCTGGCGTGAAGATCCGACCTGCGACAACTGGGGCACGTTCTGTTACATCCGCGATGTCACGAGCGGTGTGTTCTGGTCGAATACTCATCAGCCCGCGCTAAAACGCGCGCAGACCTATGAAGCGATTTTTACCGAAGGCCGGGCGGAGTTCCGCCGGCGCGATCTTGATTACGCTACGCATACCGAAATTGTGGTTTCGCCCGAAGACGATATCGAATTGCGCCGCGTGCACATCACGAATCGCGGTCGCGTGCGCCGCGTAGTCGAGGTCACGAGCTATACCGAAGTCGTGCTCGCAGCACCCGCCGCCGATGCGCTGCACCCCGCGTTCAGCAATCTTTTTGTGCAGACGGAGATCCTGCGCGAACGGCAGGCGATTTTATGCACACGCCGGCCGCGTTCGGTCGATGAGCACTCTCCGTGGCTTTTCAACCTGATGGTCGTGCGCGGCGTTGACCTTAAGCCCGCCGAGACTTCGTATGAAACCGATCGCATGCGCTTCATCGGCCGTGGTCGCACCGTAGCGTCGCCGCATGCGCTCGGCGACTGCACCACGCTCTCGGGCAGTGAAGGCTCGGTGCTCGACCCGGTGATGGCGATCCGCCATTCGATTGCACTGAATCCGGACGAGACCGTCATTCTCGATTTCGTGTCGGGTATCGGGGCAACGCGTGATGCCGCGTTAAACCTCGCCGAGAAATACCAGGACCGGCATTTAGCCGACCGGGTGTTCGAACTCGCGTGGACACATAGCCAGGTGGTGTTGCGCCAGATCAACGCGACCGATGTCGACGCCCAAATATACGGGCGCCTCGCGAGCTCAGTGATATATGCCAATGCGGGATTGCGTGCGGAGACCGCAATTCTGGCCAAAAATCGTCGTGGCCAGTCCGGCTTATGGGGCTATGCAATTTCCGGTGATTTGCCGATCGTGCTGCTGCAGATTGGAGATCTCGCGAACATCGACTTGGTGCGCCAACTCGTGCAGGCGCACGCGTACTGGCGCCTCAAAGGGCTCACCGTCGATCTCGTCATCTGGAACGAGGATCACGCCGGCTACCGCCAGGTGTTGCAGGATCAGATCATGGGACTGATTGCCGCGGGCGTCGAAGCGCATTCGATGGACAAGCCCGGCGGAATTTTTGTGCGGCGCGCCGAGCAGATTTCGGATGAGGACCGCATTCTGCTGCAGGCCGTCGCGCGCGTGATCGTGAGCGATCGCCGCGGCGCGCTCGGCGAGCAGATCAACCGGCGCACTCTTACCGACGCGCGGGCGCCGCATTTGAACGTCGAGCGGCTGCGGCCGAGCCGCGTCCACCGCACCAACCTGCCGGAGGCGCCGCCGGCGGCGCCCGCCGAACTACTTTTTTTCAACGGTCTGGGCGGCTTCAGCGCAGACGGTCGCGAGTACGTAATCACGACCGCGCATGGCCAGGTGACGCCCGTACCCTGGGTCAACGTGCTCGCCAATGCGCAGTTCGGCAGCGTGGTATCTGAAAGCGGCATGGCCTACACGTGGAGCGAGAATGCCCACGAGTTTCGCCTTACGCCATGGAGCAACGATCCGGTTAGCGACGCGAGCGGGGAAGCGTTTTATCTGCGCGACGAAGAGACCGGACACTTCTGGTCGCCGACCGCGCTGCCGTGCCGGGGCGCCACGCCGTATGTAACGCGTCACGGCTTCGGCTACAGTGTTTTCGAGCACACTGAAGCAGGCATCGATTCAGAGCTGACCGTGTTTGTTGCGCTCGATGCAGCGGTCAAGTTCTCGATCCTGATATTGCGCAACCAGTCAGGCCGCACGCGCCGTCTGACTGCTACCGGCTATGTCGAATGGGTGCTTGGCGATCTCAGCGCGAAATCGGCCATGCACGTGGTGACCGAGATCGATCAGCCCAGTGGAATACTGTTCGCGCGCAATGGCTATAACTCTGAGTTCGCCGGCCGGATTGCGTTTTTCGATCTCGATGGCGCGGCGCAGACTATCAGCGGCGACCGCGCTGAGTTTATCGGTCGCAATGGCACGCTGAAAAACCCGGCGGCAATGTCACGTGCGCAGCTATCGAACAAAACAGGCGCCGGCCTCGATCCATGCGCGGCAATCCAGCTCGAAATAGAACTGGCCGATGGTGAGGAGCGCGAGCTTATTTTCAGGCTCGGGGCGGGACGCAGCCCGGGCGACACGCGCAAGCTCGCGCAGGCCAGCCGCGGCGCGACTGCGGCGCACGAAACGCTCGGAAAAGTGCGCGAGTACTGGCGGCACACGTTGAGTGCAGTGCAGGTCGAAACGCCGGATGCGTCTCTTAACGTGCTGGCCAATGGCTGGCTGGTGTACCAGACGCTGGCCTGCCGGCTATGGGCGCGCAGCGGCTACTATCAGTCAGGCGGAGCATTTGGTTTCCGTGATCAGTTGCAGGATGTGATGGCGCTTGTGCATGCCGAGCCGCGCCTCGTGCGCGAACATCTGTTGCGCTGCGCCGCGCACCAATTTCGCGAAGGCGACGTTCAGCATTGGTGGCATCCCGTGTCCGAGCGCGGTGTGCGCACGCTGTGCTCGGACGATTTCTTGTGGCTACCGCTTGCAATCTGCCGCTATGTCACGGCCACTGGCGATACCGGCGTGCTCGACGAATCGGCGCCGTTCCTTGAAGGCCGTCAGCTCAACTCCGGAGAAGAGTCGTATTACGACTTGCCCGGACGCTCGGAGGAGTCGGCGACGCTTTACGTGCATGCGGTGCGCGCGGTTCTGCGCGGGCTCAACTTCGGCGAGCACGGCCTGCCGCTGATGGGCTCGGGCGACTGGAACGACGGCATGAATCTGGTCGGCATCGAGGGCAAGGGAGAAAGCATCTGGCTCGGATTTTTTCTGTATGACGTTCTCATGCAGTTTTCGGTGCTCGCGCGCCGGCATGCCGATGTGGCGTTTGCGGAGCGCTGTCAGCGCGAGGCCGCCCAGCTGCGCCAGAGCATCGAGCGCAGCGGCTGGGACGGCGAGTGGTACCGGCGCGCGTACTTCGATGACGGCACGCCGCTCGGCTCGGCGGACAACGTCGAATGCCAGATCGATGCAATCGCGCAAAGCTGGTCGGTATTATCGGGCGCAGGCGACCCGCGCCGCTCGCGCACTGCTATGGCTGCAGTGGACCGGCGACTCGTGCGCCGCGATACTGGGCTCATCCAGTTACTCGATCCGCCATTCGATAAATCGGTTGTAAATCCCGGATACATCAAAGGCTACGTACCCGGCGTGCGGGAAAACGGCGGTCAATATACGCATGGCGCTATCTGGACAGTCATGGCATTCGCGGCCATGGGCGACAGCCGCCGCGCATGGGAATTATTTGACTTGATCAATCCGGTCAAACACGCGAATTCCGCGGCCGCGATCGCGACCTACAAGGTCGAACCTTATGTAGTGGCGGCTGACGTCTATGCGGTTGCACCGCACACGGGGCGCGGCGGGTGGACCTGGTATACCGGATCCGCCGGATGGCTCTACCGCCTTATTGTGGAGTCGCTGCTTGGCCTGACGCTTGAGGTCGATAAGCTGCGCGTGGTGCCTTGCATACCGGCCGGATGGGAGAGTTACAAGCTGCATTACCGATATCGCGAAACGACCTACCACATCAATGTAGTGCTTGCGCCCGTCGAGGGCGCCAGGATTCGCATTATCGTCGATGGTATTGCCCAGTCAGGCGATACCCTTGCGCTGACGAACGACCGCCTTGAACATGCGGTTGAAATAAGCATGGCGAAAGCGGAATAAATTCGTATAGCGCTGAGTGTCCAGGCCGAACGTAGTAAGCCCCGGCGCTATGAAGATCGATCAAGGCCGGGTTTTCATCCGGCCTGCAACGCAGGTGATGCGCAAGAGTCAAATTACTTAACCGCGGAAAATTCGAATGTAGCTACGCAATTGGCACTTCGGAAATGCGCGCTGGCGACTCCATATGATGGGCGATATCGACCGGCGCGTCATAGCGCACGGCAAGCACGCCGGGCTCGGCTTTCAGGCGCATGAAACGGGTGCCGTAAGTGGGGTCAATGTAGACCACGGGCTCGACCGCCTAGCTCAGATGCAGTGCTTCGTTAACCACTGTCTGGCAGCGCGTGTGCGCGGCGTGGGTGTTGAAGATGAAGTCGCTCGCGAAATCGACGACGTCATATTTGAGGTTGATTGAAAATTTAAGTCTGATCATGGACGAGCGCTCACGCTGTGAATCGTTCGAGCAGCGATGACCGCGTTTTAGATACTTCCTTCAGTAACGCGGGTTTTATGAATTTTCCTGAAGCGTATATAGTGCC
>JANYCE010000372.1 GCA_025360445.1 Betaproteobacteria bacterium | reverse complement strand
GCCGCCAAAGTGCGCACCGTCGACGACCCCGCGATTGATCCGACTGCAATCGAGCCGGCTCGCGTGACCGTTACGCTCAATGACGGCCGCGTCGTCGAAGTCAAAAGCGACACCGTTAAAGGCAGTCCGCAGGAACCGATGAGCGACGACGAAATGTTGAAAAAATTCCGCGACTGCCTCGAATTTGGCGTCGGCGCGACGCGTGCCGATGCCGACAAACTTGCAGATACAATCATGCAGATCGAGCACGCGCCGGATGTCGGCGCGGCGATTGTAGGTGCGTTTCCGCAGGCGAAATAGTTACGCCGTCGTCAACACCACTTTGCCGATGACCTTGCGGCCCTTGACGAGCGCCAACGCCTCGGCGTAGCCCTCGAGCGGAAAAGTCGCCATCACGTGCGGCTTTAACTTACCCGCACTGTAGAGGTCGAACAACTGCTGGCGCACGACGCGGCATTTTTCGGGTTCGCGGTCGCGATAATCGCTGAACTGCAGGCCGACCGCCGCAATGTTTTTCACGAGCAAATGACCCGCCTTGATTTCAGGCACGCGCCCGCCGGCGAATCCCACGATGATGAGACGACCGCACCACGCGACCGCGCGCATGCACGCATCGAACACATCGCCGCCGACATTGTCGACGACCATGTCGACGCCGCGTTTGCCGACGGCAGCGAACACCTGCTCGCGCAATTTCTCGCGCAAATCCGCAACACTCGTGTCGATAATGTGATCGGCGCCGGCCGCTTTGGCCGCCGCCGCTTTGGCGGGCGTGCTGACGGCGGCGACCACGACTGCGCCGAGCGCTTTGGCGACCTGCACCGTCGCCAGGCCGACACCGCCGGCAGCGCCAGTCACGAGCACGGTTTCGCCCGGCTTCAGGCAGCCGCGCTCGACGAGCGCGAAATGTGCCGTGTTGTAAGTGAGTCCCATCGCCGCGGCTTCAGGAAAGCTGATCGCATCGGGCACCACGTGACAGTTCACTGCTTTGGTTGTTACTTGTTGCGCATAAGCGCCGTACTCGACCTGCACCAGCACGCGTTGACCGGGCTTAGGCGTCGTGACGCCCTCGCCGACTGAATTGACGATGCCCGCGCATTCCTTGCCCGGCACGAATGGCAGCGGCGGCAGGAACTGATACTTGCCGTCGATGACCAGCAGGTCGGGAAAATTAATCCCCGCCGCGTGCACATCGATCAGCACTTCGCCAACGCCCGGCGCGGGCACACTCCATTCTTCGACTTTCAGCGTGTCGGACGCGCCAAACTTTCTGACGACAAGTGCTTTCATGATGGACTTTCCGGTGAGTGGCGCGGTTGGCGCGGAAGAACGCGGGATATTAACAATCGTACTCTGCCAATACAACCGAGCTCGACGCGGCGAGTGCGCCCTCGTCACGTATACCGTTCAAAAAATTGGCAGCGTCATTCGCTAAAGTGCACCGCGCATTCAATTGCGACTGACTTTATTACGCTGGTCGATCTTTCGCTACGCTGACGCCGTACAAACAAAAAGGCGGGGTTGCCCCCGCCTTTTTGATCATGCGAATCGCGCGTGTTGCCGCGAAGTGAAGCTTACTTCTTGGCTGGCGTTGCCGGGGCTATATCGGCTTTCGCGTCAGCTTTCGCTTTGGTCGAATCGGCTTTCGTGTCGGCTTTTTTCATGTCAGCTTTCGTATCCGCTTTCGACTTGGTCATGTCGGCACCGGCGCTCGACTTCGCGTCAGTTTTGCTGGGGCTGGCTGCTTTAGCATCTGCCTTGGCTTTGGCTTTTGCATCTTTTTTCGCTTGCGCGTCAGCAGCTTTTTTGGCTTTCGCGTCGGCTTTGGCTTTCGCCTTTTCGTCAGCTTTAACTTTGGCGGCGGCTTTCTTTTCTTCTTTCGTCATGGCTTTAGGCGCATCTGCCTTGGCAGGTGCCGGGGCCGCTGCCGGGGCGGATTTCGAGGCGTCTGCTTTCGCAGCCGGTGTTGCCGGGGTTGCCGGAGTTGCCGGAGTTGCCGGGGTCGCCGATGTGGACTTCGGCGCGTCTTTCGACATATTGTCCGCCGCAATCGCGGTGACCGTGGTGGCGGCAAATGCCGTTGCGATCAAAGTAGCTAAAAACTTGTTCATTTTGTTCTCTCCATTGGTTGATCCGGTGATCCGGATGAGATTAATAACGCGCCGACCTGCCGGCAGTTGACAGGCTTAGGGCAGTCCCTGCCCGCCACGGCGGACGCGGGTGACCACGCCGCCAGTCCCAAGCAGCGCGGCACACCCCCAAAAAACGGCAAATAAACCGAAAACCGAGCCAACCGAGCCGAATACCAGCGGCGTGACGACGCGGGTCAGATGATTCACCGTCAAACGCAGGCCCAGAGCTTCGCCCGAACGGCCTGCCGCCGAACCGGTGAATGTGAGCATCATTGTTATGGGCTGGCAGCAGCCCATGCCGATGCCGAACAGAAACGACGTCAAGGCCAGCAGCCAGGCATTTTGAAATAATGGCAACAGCATAAGGCTCGCCGCGCCCAGATAAAACGAATAGGCGAGCAGCGTTTCGACACTCCAGGCGGTGAGAAGGCGCGGCATGACGAGGCGCACCACGAATGCCGCCGCGGAGAATGTTGCAAGCACAATCCCGATGACTGACGGCGACAGATCGATTGAATGCGCATAAATCGGCAGATAAAACTGGAACATGTCGATACCCGTCACGACGAGACTGCTGGTGGCGAGCACGCGCCACACGCCGGGACGCGTGAGCGCCGCGCGCAGCCCGCCCGCAGTTGCGGCAGGTGGTTTGGCATGCGGCACCGCGATATTGCGCGTAACCAGCAGCGCGGCTGGAACGAGCGACACCGCGACGACATAGAGGCACGCGTATGCATAGCCTGCATGATCGATCGAGAATCCGACCATCAGCGGGCCGGCGAAACTCGCGACCGCGAGCGCCAGGCTGAAGTTGCTGAAATTGCGCGCCTGCTGCGCCGGCGTGCTCAGCAAGCCAATCAGATTTTGCAGCGCGACGTTTATAAACGTAAACGCGAAGCCGTTCATCGCAGCGGCGACGAACAGCGCCGGCATGCCGGGCGCGAGATACGGCGCGAGCATGCCGCACGCACCGCCGGCCGCACCGATGATCAGCGGCCAGCGCGAACCGCAACGATCGGCGAAGCGTCCGGCGAGCAGGGACAGCAGCATCGGAAAAACGGAAAACGTCGCAGCGAGTATGCCGACCGTTATCGGCTCTGCGCCGAGATTAAGCGCATAGAGCGCGAGCAGCACGCGGCCGGCGCGCACGCCCGTCATGCTAAATAAGGTTAGCGTGAGTACATACCGTATAGAAATCACGGGTGGCGCAACGCGGTAAGCCCGCGCTTTATTGCGCCCGTCATGCTGCGGCGGACTCGAACCGAATCACTTTTTTGCGGCGTCCATTTCGGCAAAGGCCTCGCGCGCGAGGCGAAAGCCGTCGATGCCCGCCGGCACGCCCGCATACGCCGCAACCTGCAGCAGTACTTCCTTGATTTCATCCTTGGACACGCCGTTGGTGAATGAAGATCGGATGTGCAATTTCAATTCATGCTGGCGGTTCATGATGGTCAGCATCGCGATATTGAGCAGGCTGCGCGTTTTACGCGGCAGTCCGGGGCGCGTCCAGATCAAACCCCACGCGGCTTCGGTCGCGTATTCCTGCATCGCGAGCGCGAAGTCATCGGCCCCGTTGATGGATTTGTCGACGTATTCGGCGCCCAGCACTTCTTTGCGCACGACGAGACCTTTGGCGAATAATTCTGATTGCATATTCGAACTCCGATAAGTTGAATTGGAAGAGAGAAACACTGGCCAGCGCGGGTGATTTTCCCTATAGTAGCACCTCCTTTTTATCCACTTTTCTGGCACACATCCCCCTTGGAACTCAATCTAAAAGGGCGCACTGCGCTCATCACCGGCGGTTCGCGGGGCATCGGTTACGGCGTTGCCGAATCATTAGCCGCCGAGGGCTGTGTTCTGCATCTCGCCTCGCGCAGCGCCGAGAGCCTGCAAGCCGCGAAAAAGAAACTCGCGGATAAATACGGCGCCACGGTGACCGTGCATGCGCTCGATCTGTCCACGCAGGCGAATGCGGTTGCGCTCGTTAAAGCGTGCGGTTCGCTCGACATCCTGATCAACAACGCGGGGGCGATACCGCAGGGAACCGTTACCGCGCTTGACGACAAAACGCTGCGCGACGCGTGGGATTTGAAGGTGTTCGGCTTTATCAATCTCACGCGCGAAATCTATCGCGACATGTGCGAGAAAAAACGCGGCGTCATCGTCAACATCATCGGCGTTGCCGGCGAGCGGCCGGCCGCCAACTATATCGCCGGCAGCATGGGCAATGCCGCATTGATGGCGTTATCTCGCGCGCTCGGCGCCGAAAGCCCCGATTACGGCGTGCGCGTTATCGGCCTGAATCCGGGCGCGATTGAAACTGATCGCCAGGCCGTGCGCTGGAAAGCGCGAGCGGCGAAAGAACTCGGCGACGAAAACCGTTGGCGTGAGCTGACAACCGGTTTTCCGTTCGGCCGCCTCGGCACCGTGGCCGAGATCGCCGACACGGTTGCTTTCGTCTGCTCCGAACGCTCCGCTTATACGACAGGAACTGTGCTCACGATCGACGGCGGCGCGGCTTGGCGTAAATAGATCACCCCGCGTTTCACGTCCGCAATCACTCATTCCGGCGCACGCCGAAAACCAATGCTTACGATGCACTTGGGTATTGCTGACGCTCCTTCCTCTGCAAGCAGGGGAAGCTGATATTTAAAGCAGGCGTCCGAATTCCCGCGTCGGCCGGACCGCCGGAGTGAGCCGCCTACTCGATACGCACGCTGGTTTTTGTAACACAGTCCGCATTAATCGTAGCTGCAGGCGCCCCGCCTGCGCTAACTAAAAGCGGGGGGCTAATCGACTTTTATCCCTGCAGCCTTCACCACCGGCGCCCACTTCGCGATTTCCG
>JANYCE010000359.1 GCA_025360445.1 Betaproteobacteria bacterium | reverse complement strand
GGCGGCGGGCTCCAGCATCAGGCGCAGTTCGAAGACGTCATGAATGTCTTTCAGCGTAATCGGCGTAATCCGATAGCCGCGGCGTGGAATGGCGCGAAGCAGCCCGTCGTGCACGAGTCGATTCAGCGCCATGCGCACGGGTGCTTTGCCAAGCGCGTAGTGCGCGCACAACTGCGGCTCCGAGATTTCAACGCCCGGCGCAATCGAACACGTGATGATGTCGTGCTTGATGAGCTCGTACGCGCGATCGGTCAATAGCGGAGTAACTGGCGCGACGACAACGGAGTTGTTGGGAGAGAGGGTGACCACGGGAGACCTTGCGACGCTTGAAGTATTAGGTAGCCTGCGGTGACATGTCAATCGTTACAGGTCTCGCCGGCGATCGCAACGGCAATTCGAGACCCGTTGCTGCCGACGATGCGGTTGCTGCAACCGGCGCGGCGCAACGCGCAGAGGGTCAAGGCTGAGTCGGCCTTTTAGTCAGAGCAGCGTTAGTCGCGCTGCGCACAGTTTTTCCGCTGTGCACAGGAGGGCGGCCGCCGCGCAGATGCATGTCGTTTACCGCGTGCAACATCAAGAGATCTTCGACGACTTGGGCTGGGAATCCCTGGCGTGCTTCGCGGGTGTTCACTAGCAGGCTGGTCAGATACATTGCACAGGCTTCCGATGGCCATAGCACAAGAAGTTTTTGTGCGATCCGCGGAAAATTCTGTTCGATGGTGGATTCCGGCAAGCCGTCGCCTGGCTGATGCCCGCGGGACAGGACGCCGGAATTGTCCCATCGGTCATGTTCAGTGCGCAGTGCCCTCTGCGCTTTCTCGCGCTCTTGAAGTAGACGCGAGAATTCTTCATCGGAAATGAGCTGGGGGAGTTCCTTGCTCACCGGTCAGCGTCCCTGTTTACCATCTGAGCGTCAGAGTTTGCGAGGCAGGATAAAGTTTCAGAGAGGATTGGGAGCCAAATGATTGCACCGGTGTATCTGCGGGGCTACCGTCGCCGCGTCGCTCATGACGCCTCGCGGCTCGCTTTCTCGGGCATCGTGTGCTTGTCACACCGATTCGATTTGCATGCGCGGTGCATGCTGAAAAACACACTTACTTAAGGAAAATAACGGCGGGAAATACTGCCACCGCCAGCACCAACATCACCCACTCAAGATTGTTGCGCTTGAGCCAGCCTGTAAAGTGCAAAACCAGTATTACCATCGCAACTGCGTAAAAGGCATAAAACACTATTTATTCTCCCTAAGCGGACACTCCTCCAACCAGACCACTTCTAAGGCGAGATACTACAGTAGTTCACACAACAAAACACTCGAATAATCACTGCCTTTGCGCGATATTTGCTTTAAGTATCTTAAGTTATCGACAGGCGTTCCAGAAGCCTGCTGCGCGCTATATGGAACGACCAATGATCGAGCGCCACAAGACGCGTCCTCGCGCGGTTTCGACTATGATTTGACGGTCTCATTTCCCTGGGTCAACTAATGCTGTTACTTGCCCATCGCGGCTATCACGTGGAAGCACCTGAAAACTCGCTCGCCGCCTTTGAAGCGGCGATAAAGCTCGGGGTCGACGGCATTGAAACCGACATCAGGTTAAGCCGGGACGGGCTGCCCGTAGTTATTCACAATCGGCTGACGCCACGTGGATGCGCCGTCGCTGAACTCACGCGGCCCGAAATCGAGAGCGATCTCGGGCATACGGTTCCTGTGCTGAACGAAATTCTCGACGCGTTTCCCGATGTCCTGTGGAACATTGAAATTAAGAATCCGGAGGCTTGGCCAGCGGCGGCAAAGGTGCTCGCGCAGTTCCAAGCCACGCGGCGGCTGGTAGTCACTTCATTCCGCCATGATGTGGTCAAGCGATGTGCCGAAGAACTTGCTATCGACTGCGGGCTTCTGCTTGCTCATCGTCCGCTTGACGTCGGCGCGATCATGGCGGCCTGCGCGACGCATGAGCGTATCAGGTCGATTGTATGGGACTACAACGTACTCGACGATGATGTCTTGCGGGCAGTGACGACCGCTGGATGGTGGAGTTATGTGTACGGCGCGGTAACCCTGGCCGAGCATCAGCGTTGCGCTGCCCTAAACCTCAAGGGTTTGATTTCCGATCACCCGCCGCTGATTCTGCAAGAGCGCGCATGAGTTTTATATTAGCGCTCGATCAAGGCACGACGAGCTCGCGAGCGATTTTGTTCGACCGCGCTGGTGCGATTCAGGCGTC
>JANYCE010000306.1 GCA_025360445.1 Betaproteobacteria bacterium | reverse complement strand
ATAAGCCTCATTTTGAGCAGCCGCTCAATATCTGCGGGCCGGTCGACGTCCCACAATGCCGGCAACTCGCACCAACGCCACTCCAATGCATTCAGGCGTTCACGAGTCATGGCCATCACCTTGTCACTGCCCCAGGGAATACGGGCGAACAGATTGTCATCACATAATTTGAGTCCGAGCAAAACATAGCCGCCGTCTTCGGCCGGTATCACCACCGCATCGCTCTTATCGTCGAGTGCTGCAGCGGCCGCATGAAGGTGCGTAACGGTCATCTCGGGACAGTCGGTTCCTATAAGCAGGACCCGCGACGCGGTTTCGAGCGTGGTAATCGCCGCGTGCCGCATGCGGTCGCCAAGGTCGCCCGCGCATTGTGTAGCGCCGTCGATATCGAAATGCTTTAGAAATTTGTCGAGCAGCGGATGCTGAACAGACGGCGCGCACCAAAGCGTGACTCTGCCAACGGCGGATGCCAGCACGATATCGAGGGTCCGTTCAATCAGCAATGCCTGCAAACGCGCGGCGCCTTCGGCACCCAGGAGCGGAATTAAACGGGTTTTCGCCCGGCCAGACTCAGGCGCGCGGGCAAACACAACGACCCGCGTGTCAGTCGCGCACACGGACGGCGTTGTACCGCAAAGCAAGCCGCGCAGGGTCGACTCCGAAAAAATATGCGAGACGCAATAGCCACATCAAACAAACGGTGCGCACGACGCCCTGCCGTTCCCACCGGCGTGCCGACGTGACTATCCGCTCGCGCAAACATAACGGCGGCCCCCCGCGCCGGGCGAGCCGGGATAACGCTATATCTTCCATCAAGGGCAGCGCGGGAAAGCCGCCCAACTGCACGAACAGCGCGCGCGCGATAAATATGCCCTGGTCACCCGTCGCGATCCCCGTCCAGCGCGAACGCCAATTCATCGTCGCTGCGACAACTTTCAACATTGGGTGGCCGCCGTCAATAACGACGTCGAAGCGGCCCCATTGTTTTTTGTTCGTAGCCAATCCATTGACGACCAGATGATCTGCACCCGGCGGCAGCGTGCAGTCGGCATGCATAAACAGCAAAACTTTACCGAGTGCCTCGGCGGCGCCGGCGTTCATCTGTGCAGCGCGTCCTCTTGGCGCATCGATGACGCGGTCAGCCAACGGTGTGGCAAGCGCGGCAGTGCCGTCATTGCTGCCGCCATCGGCGACAATGACTTCGGCGCCGCGGCTACGCAACGTTTGCAGGCGTTCAAGTGCGATCACAATGCCGGCGGCCTCGTTAAGGCAGGGAATGATGATCGAAATGGGGGGCGTCATAGGCCGGTTCATACGCTTGTTCATTTATCTACGCCGCACGTGGCAACGCCGGCGCGCGTCAAGTTTTAGGTTCTGCCGCGTAGGCGGGGCGCTTGTCGCGCAGCACACCCGGCAACGCGCCCAGCACGCCCTTGAAACTTAAATCACCGCGCATATACGCGTTAAAGGCGGCCAAAAAATCAACCTGGCCCTGCGTGACTTGTGCGCGCTTCCAAACCCCGGCCGCGAACTTGTTTGCTTCAGCGAGCGTCGGGTAGGTATGTATCGTGCCCAGAATCTTGTTGAGTCCAAGGCCGTGTTTCATCGCGAGCACGAATTCGGCGAGAAGATCACCCGCGTGGTCGCCGACTATGGTCGCCCCAAGTATTCGGTCGCTGCCCGGTGCAGTCAGCACTTTGACGAAGCCGTGCGCTTCTTCATCCGCAATCGCGCGGTCGAGTTCGCCGATATCGTATCTGGTGATCTCGCAGGCGATAGACTTGTCACGTGCTTCCTGTTCGTTCAAGCCGACCCGCGCGACTTCCGGCTCGGTGAACGTCGCCCATGGAATCACCGTGTAATCGACTTTAAATTTCTTAAAGCGGCCAAACAACGCATTGACCACCGCATACCAGGCCATATGCGCCGCGGTGTGCGTGAACTGGTAAGGCCCGGCGACATCGCCCGCTGCGTATATGTTTGGATAAATTGTTTGGAGGTATTCGTTAAGTTCGACCGACTGCGTCTTGCTGGTCGGGATGCCGAGCTCCTCAAGTCCATAGCCGGCGGTATTGGCCACGCGGCCTACTGCGCACAACAATTCATCAAACGGTACGCGGGTTTCCCGACCGGAATTTTCGACCACCAGCGTTTTCTCGCCGTTCTCAACGACGACGCGCTGCGCTTTATGCCCGACCAGCACCGTGACGCCTTCAGCGCGGAACTTCTGCATCACCATCTCGGAGACCTCGAGGTCTTCGCGCACCATCAGCCGCGGCAGCATTTCAACCTGCGTGACCTGGGAGCCGAACCGCGCGAAGCACTGGGTGAGCTCGCAGCCAATCGGCCCGCCGCCGAGTACGACCAGCCGCGCCGGCAGTTTGCGCAGAGACCACACATTGTCTGAAGTAAGCGGATTTATTTCAGCGAGTCCCGGGATCGGCGGTATGAACGGCCGGGCACCGGCAGCAATCACGATGTTCTTGGTGGTCAGCGTGCGCGCGCCCGTGGCAGTCATGATCTCGACCGACCACGGCGACGTGATCCTGGCTTCACCGGTTACGCAGTCGACGCCGAGTTTGGCATAGCGCTCTACCGAATCATGCGGCTCGATGGCGGCCACGATCCGCTGCACGCGCGCCATCACATCCGCAAAGTCGAACTCGACCGTTGCAGAAGCCATGCCGAGTTCACGCGCGCGGTGCGCATGCGATAAAAATTTAGCCGAGCGGATCAACGCCTTCGAGGGCACGCAGCCGGTGTAAAGGCAATCGCCGCCCATGCGATTCTTTTCCACCAGCGTAATCCTGGCTTTGACGGCGGCCGCGATATAGGCGGTGACGAGGCCGGCCGAACCGGCGCCGATCACGATCACATTGCGGTCAAAATGCGCGGGCTTCTTCCACTTCGCATAGATTCGGCGCGCCTTCACTGCGTTGACGAGCCAGCTTGCGATAAACGGAAAAATCCCCAGCAGCGTGAATGACGCCAGTAGCGCCGGCGACAGGATGCCGCGCAACGAATCTATTTTGGCGATTTCGGTGCCGGCATTCACATAAACGAGCGTACCGGCCAGCATGCCGAGTTGGCTGACCCAGTAGAAGGTCCAGGTTTTGAGCGGCGTGAGCCCCATTGCGAGGTTGATCACGAAAAACGGGAACACCGGCACCAGCCGCAGCGTGAATAGATAAAAAGGCCCGTCTTTTGCGATGCCGCTGTTAATGACCGCAAGCTTGTCGCCGAATTTGCGCTGGATCGATTCACGCAGCACGAAACGCGTTGCAAGAAATGCGAGCGTCGCGCCGAGCGAAGATGCAAACGACACGATGACCGTTCCCCAGGCGAGGCCGAAGATAGCGCCCGCGACGAGCGTCAAGACCGTGGCGCCGGGGAATGACAGCGCGGTAAGCGCCACATAGACGACAAAAAATATCGCAGCAGTTTGCAGCGGGTGCGCCGCTTGGTATTCGCCGATCGCCGCTTGCTGTGACTTGAAGTAATCGAGCGTAAAAAAGTGACCGAGATCAAAGGCAAAGAACGCGCCGACGAGCGCGACCATGACGGCGATGACGAGTAAGCGGCTCCTGTTCACAAAGGATGCGGGGCATGCTGTCGCGCCGCGACCGGCCGCCGCGCCAGCGTGCGCTCGACTGTGAGCCGGCACGCGTCGTCGATCGTGTAGTGCGGACCCTGGTCAATGCGCCGTGAATACGACGCGTGAGCAGCCGAGCCGGGCGGCCAATTCGCATTGAATTCGTCGCGCCAGCGCCGCACGTCGTAATGCACAGCGAGCGCATCGACGTGCACGGCGCCGAGTGACGTGCCATATAAGGGCGGGTGAGGCGACGGTCGTAGTCCGATCCGCGTAATCAGGCCGTATTGAGTGCCCGCAAAGTTCGGCATCCCGGCGGCGCCATTGTTGATGACGATACCGGCGCCCTTACGAGTAGCGAAGTTCATCAGGACCGGCGAGCAGCTATGGCTGCTCGCGATCACATCGACCGCAGCCTCAGTAAACCAGCCGGCAACTTTTGCGCGATGCGCTGCAACCGCCAGCGCTTCGCTCGATAAACCCCAGCCCGCAAGCGATTCACAATCGCCATGCACGATCGCGACATTGACGTCACCGACCGCGGCCGTCAAAACCATCGGCAGCGCTGCAAGTTGGCGGCGCAGTAACGGCTCAGATATCGCGGTAGCGCGCAACCGCTCGATTATGTGATTCGAGCGATCGACGTCAGCGTCGCTGACGAAATCGGGATAGCCGCATCCGCAGCCGGCGGCGGGATCGTCGCTCGCGAGTTCGGTTTCGACGTTGCCGCGCAAGGCCTCATGCGGCAAAATTCGCGAGTTGACCGCGGCAAACCCGGCCGCATCGATGTTGAACCAGTTGAAATCACCGTTGAACACGATGACGGTTGGCGTTGTTTCATGTGCCGCGAGTTCGCATATGGCATCGAGCGCGGGCAAATTACCGTACAGTCCGCCGACGACATAAATACAGCTGGCGGCGAATTTTGGTGCTTGCGCAAGATCGCGAGGCGAATAGCGGTAATGCAGCGGGCAGGTGCGGCCGGGCGTCATTCGTCGTTCACTAGTCACGAGCCGGCGTCATTCGACGAGCGCGCCGCCACAGCTCGACCCTTGGCCGGCGGTGCAACCATAACAGTGATCGGCAACGGTGATCTCATTGTGCGCAAGATCAACGCCGATCAAATCGCGCAGATGACTGCGCGCGCGCCCTTTATACGCGAGCGGCAACCCCAACATCTGGTTGAAGTCGCAGTCGTAAACGTAACCGCGCCAGTCAACACTGAGAAGGTTGCGGCACATGACGCCATTCAAATTGTCGGCCTCATAAGCGTTTTTTAACAAGACCATGTAGTGCTCGAACTGGCCTTTTGAAATCAACATGCTGCCGAAACGCTGGATCGGCATATTGGTGATTACGTAAAGGTGGTTGAATGAAATGCCGAAGCGTTCCGACAGATGGCGGCGGTAGTCTGTTTCGAGTGATTGTTGCGGCGGCGGCAGTACCGCGCCTTGCGGGTTATAAACCAACGTCAATTGCAGACCGCTGTTGGGTTGTCCGTAGCCGAGGCGATTCAACGTTTTAAGCGCGCGCACGCTCGCGTCGAACACGCCTTTGCCGCGCTGGCGGTCGACGTTTTCTTCGAGATAGCACGGCATCGACGCGACCACTTCGACCTGCTGGGCAGCCAGGAACTGTGCGAGATCTTCCTGACCCGGTTGCTCGAGGATAGTCAGATTGCAGCGGTCCATCACGTGCACATCGAGCTCGCGTGCTGCTCTTACCAAATCACGAAAATGCACATTGAGTTCGGGTGCACCGCCGGTCAAATCGAGTTTGGCAATGCGGGCGGCGCGCGTAAACTCGAGCACTTCGTTCACGGTTTCGCGTGACATCGTTTCAGTCCGCGTCGGGCCCGCGTTCACGTGGCAGTGCACGCACGACTGATTGCACTTATAGCCGAGATTGACCTGCAGGGTTTCCGGTTGCTTGCGCCGGATGGCGGGAAAATCCGAGTCCCGCATCAGCGGGAGGGTGGCGTGCATTACAAATTCTCCATCAGTTTGCGTATTCGCGCGTGTATTCAGTATTGACCACCTTGAGTCACACGGCGTTCCGCGAGCAGCAAGCCATTGTGCGTAAATTGCGCGTTCCTGTCACTAATTCACGCCGCATCCTGCTTAACGCTGTCGCTACCCAGCCGAAAATAAACAGCGCTGTTAAAGGTCACTACCGAGCGGATTGCTAAACGTTGCTGTCAGTCAGATAGCGCGGCCATGATGAATCACTGCGTGAATACTTCGCCGGCATGCCTGTATGGTAGCGGCAAGCGATTTTTCCTTACAACTTGCGTTGACCGCAAGCCTCTGATTGCGCTATGTTTGCGGTTTCCCCTGCACTATCTTCCGCGCATGCCCAAGACAGCCAAACCAGAATGCGGTCCAACGTTCGAAAGTGCACTCGGCGAGCTTGAGAGTATCGTCGCGCGAATGGAGGACGGGCAGCTTTCGCTTGAGCAATCACTGTCCGCTTATAAGCGCGGCGCTGAGCTGCTCAAGCTGTGCCAGGCGCAACTGGCGGATGCTCAACAGCAGGTGAAGGTCCTTGAAGCCGGCGCCCTGAAGAACTTTGCCGGTGGCGACGAAGACTGATTTTCAGCAATGGGCGGCCGCGCAGCAGCAACGCATTGAAGCGCAGTTGCAGGCGGTATTGCCGAGCGCCGACGTGGCGCCGCAGCGCCTGCATGAGGCGATGCGCTATGCCGCGACGGGTGGCGGCAAACGCGTGCGCCCCTTGCTCGCGTTCGCCGCGGGTGAAATTACCGGCGCCGATGTTAGCCGCGTAGCTATCGCCGGCGCGGCGGTTGAACTGATCCACGCTTACTCGCTCGTGCATGACGATTTGCCATGCATGGATGACGACGTCCTGCGGCGCGGTAAACCGACGTGTCATGTCGAGTTCGATCAAGCCACGGCGCTCCTGGTCGGCGATGCGCTCCACAGCCTCGCTTTTCAGCTCGTGAGCGAGTACCGGTTGACGGACGAGGCGGTCGTGCAGCTCGAAATGATCAAACTGCTTGCGCTCGCCGCGGGGTCGCGCGGCATGGCGGGCGGACAGGCGATCGACCTTGCAGCCGTCGGCGCCAACCTGAGCCTGCCCGAACTCGAATTTATGCATATTCACAAAACCGGCGCCCTGATTCGCGCGGCGACGCTGATGGGAGCGCGGTGCGGGAGTCCGCTCGACGAGCGCGCTCTCGGGAAACTTGATCATTTTGCGAAATGCATCGGCCTCGCGTTCCAGGTCGTTGACGATGTGCTCGATATTGAAGCGACCACTGCAACACTCGGCAAGACCGCCGGCAAGGATGCGCGCCAGAATAAGCCGACTTACGTGAGCCTTCTCGGCATTGCCGAGTCGCGAAAGCTCGCGGCTGAATTGCGGGAGGATGCGCTCGCGGCGCTGGAAGTTTTCGGCGAGCGTGCGCGGCGCTTGCGCGAACTGGCCGATTTCATCGTGTTGAGAAAGTTTTAATGTACGATTTGCTGCTGTCGATCAACGATCCCGCGGAGTTGCGCAAGCTCGAGCGCAAGCAGTTGCCGCAACTCGCGCGTGAACTGCGGCAGTTTCTGCTTGAGTCGGTGAGCCAGACCGGCGGGCATCTATCGTCGAATCTCGGCACGGTTGAACTTACGATTGCGCTGCATTACGTGTTCAACACGCCGCACGACCGGCTGGTGTGGGACGTCGGCCACCAGACGTACGGACATAAGATATTGACCGGCCGCCGCGCCCACATGGAGAAGCTGCGCATGTGGGAGGGCATATCGGGCTTTCCACGCCGCGAAGAAAGCGTCTACGACACGTTCGGCACCGCGCATTCGAGCACGTCGATCAGCGCGGCGTTCGGCATGGCGGTTGGCAGCCGGCTGGCGGGCGTTCCGCGCCACTGCATCGCCATCATCGGCGATGGCGCGATGAGCGCCGGCATGGCGTTCGAAGCGCTCAACAATGCAGGCGATGCCGACACTGATCTGCTGGTCGTTCTCAATGACAACGACATGTCGATTTCGCCGCCCGTCGGCGCGCTCAACAAGTATCTCGCCAAGCTGATGTCGGGCCGCTTCTATGCGGCCGCCAAGCGCGCGGGCGCCAAGGTGCTCGGCGAATTCGCCAAGCGCGCCGAGGAACACGTCAAGGGCATGGTGACGCCGGGCACCATGTTCGAGGAGTTCGGCTTCAATTACATCGGGCCGATCGACGGCCACGATCTCGACGCGCTGGTGCCGACGCTCAGGAACATCAGCGAACTGAAGGGCCCGCAATTTCTGCACGTGGTCACGCGCAAAGGGCAGGGCTACAAACTCGCCGAAGCCGATCCCGTGCTGTATCACGGCGTGTCTAAATTCAAGCCTGACGACGGCATCGTCGGCGGCAAAAGCGGCGGCAACCCGACTTACACGCAGATTTTCGGCGACTGGCTGTGTGATATGGCGGCGTGCGACGAGCGGCTGGTGGCCATCACGCCGGCGATGCGCGAAGGTTCGGGACTTGTGCGATTCTCTGAACTCTACCCGCAGCGCTATTTCGACGTGGGCATCGCCGAACAGCACGCGCTGACATTTGCCGCCGGTCTGGCCTGCGAGGGCCGCAAGCCGGTCGTCGCGATTTATTCGACTTTTCTGCAGCGCGCTTACGACCAGCTCATTCACGACGTAATCATTCAGAATCTGCCGATCGTGCTGGCGATTGATCGCGGCGGGCTCGTCGGCGCTGACGGCGCGACGCATAACGGCAGCTTTGACCTCTCTTATTTGCGCTGTCTGCCGAACATGACTGTGATGACGCCGTCGGACGAAAACGAGTGCCGGCAGATGTTGTTCACCGCATTTGAGCTCAACACGCCGGCGGCGGTGCGCTATCCGCGCGGCGCCGGCCCCGGCAAGCCCATCCAAAAAGACATGCAGGCGCTACCGGTCGGAAAAGGCGAGATTCGGCGCACTGGCAAGAAGCTCGCGCTGCTGTCGAAAAAAATTGCGATTCTCGCTTTCGGCAGCATGCTCAAGCCCGCACTTGCGGCGGCTGACGAGCTCGATGCCACGGTCGCCAATATGCGTTTTGTTAAACCGCTCGACGAAGCGCTGATCGCGGAGCTCGCAGCCAGTCACGACCTCTTGGTGACGATAGAAGAAAACGCGATCATGGGCGGCGCCGGCAGCGCGGTGCTCGAATCGCTGCAGCGACAGCGAATCAAGGCAGCGGTTTTACAGCTCGGCTTGCCCGACCGGTTTATCGATCACGGCGATTCAACGCTGCAATTAAAAAGTTGTGGTCTCGACAAAGAGGGTATCGTCGCTTCGATTCGAGCCAAACTCGCCGGGCAATAAAGGCCGGTTCAAAACATCTTAAGTCTGACGCGGAATAACTGATCATGGCAAAAAATACAAAACCTTTAGAGGCTGACGATGCGCACGAAATCGACACGGAAGGCTATGAAAAAATAGACCACTACAATGCGGACACGATAAAACGCATTGCCGGAAAATATCGCGACGTGCTCATCGACCTTGGCGAGGATCCAACGCGCGAGGGGCTCGTTAAAACGCCTGAGCGGGTAGCCAAGGCACTGCAATTTTTGACGCACGGGAAAAATCTCGATCCTGCGGCAATTTTGCGCTCGGCCATGTTCAAAGAAGAGTATCAGCAGATGGTCATCGTGAAGGATATCGAGGTCTACTCGCTGTGCGAGCACCATATGCTGCCGTTTTTTGGCAAGGCGCATGTCGCGTACATCCCCAACGGGCACATCGTCGGGCTGTCAAAAATTCCACGCGTGGTTGATGCGTTCGCGCGCCGGTTGCAGGTGCAGGAGCGCCTCACGGTCGAGATTCGCGATTGCATTCAGGAAACGTTAAAGCCGCTTGGGGTGGCGGTCGTGATAGAAGCGCAGCATTTGTGCATGATCATGCGCGGCATCCAAAAGCAGCATTCGATTGCAACGACTTCGGCATTCACGGGCGAATTTCAGCAGGACCGAACCCGCGCCGAATTCATCCGCCTCATATCGAAACGTGGCGACTAAGTACCGGCGCATAGCGTAACCCTCCTCACAAGCACATGACCGAGACCAGCGAATCCATCGTCGAGCAATTGCTGCCGGACGTGCGCAAAGGCCGCATGGTAATACTAGTCGACGATGAGGATCGCGAAAACGAAGGCGATCTGTTCGTCGCAGCCGAACGCGCGACGCCCGATGCAATCAATTTCATGGCTGCCCGTGCGCGCGGATTGGTGTCCCTCGCGTTGACCGAGCAGCGCATGCGCGAACTGGGCCTCACGCTGATCGCCGATGATTCCGGCAACCAAAGCAAATTCGGCACGGCGTTTGCGACCCCTATCGATGCGCGCGAAGGCGTTGGTTCCGGCATGTCCGCGCACGACCGCGCGCGCACCATCGCAGTCGCTATAGCCGATGCGACCAAGCCGGGCGATTTAATTCGACCGGGCCGCCTGCAAACATTGCGCGCACTTGACGGTGGCGTGCTGGCGCGACGAGGCCACACCGAGGCAGCGGTCGATCTCGCGCGCCTCGCCGGTCTGAAGCCCGCCGGCGTCATTTGCGAAATCATGAACGACGACGGCACCATGGCGCGCCTGCCTGCGCTTGAAAAATTTGCCGCCGCCCATGGCATCAGCATTTTGCGTATTGCCGATCTCATTGCGTACCGCCGGCACGAGCGCCAGGTCCGGCGCAAATCCGAGACCATCTTGCCTACCCGCGATGCGGGGACGTGGCGGCTGATGATTTATAGCGACGATCTTGAGACGGTGTTGTATGTTGCGCTGGTCAAGGGCGAGATCGATCCGGTTGCGCCAACGCTCGTGCGCCTGCATTCGCAATGCCTGACCGGAGACGTGTTCGGGTCCGAGCGTTGCGATTGCGGCGAACAGCTTGAGGCGGCAATGGCGGCGATCGATCAGGCAGGCAAGGGGGTAGTGGTCTATATGTTCGACGAAGGCCGCGGAATCGGCTTACTCAATAAAATCCGCGCGTATGCATTGCAGGACCAGGGGCACGACACGGTCGAAGCCAATCATGCGTTGGGTTTCGCCGCCGACATGCGTGACTTTAAAGTCGGCGCGCACATCCTGTTCGACCTCGGAGCGCGCGACGTGCGCCTGATGACCAATAATCCGGATAAGGTCAAGGCGCTCGAAGATTTCGGCCTCAAGGTTACAGAACGCGTGGCCCTTGAAATCGCACCGCGTTCAGCCAATCGCAACTACCTGCAGACGAAACGCAATAAGTTTGGCCACCTGCTCTCGCTGGGGGAGAAACAGGATTGAGAATTGACGAGTGAAGATTGAGGGCCGAGGACTGATTAAGGCTTTTGACTTTGCCGGACCCCACACTTCTTACTCCTAATTCCTGATTTCTAACTCCGAAACGCTTTAATTCTCTCTCTCACTCCTCAGTTCTAAAACCTTTTTTTAAGCGTCATAGTCTCGCCGTCGCGTTTCATTTCCATGCGGTTCAGGAAACTCATGCCGAGCAGCACGACAGGCATCGAACTGTCCGGGTGCACAATGCCGTCGACGTTATTAAGTAACACGCCGCCCACGCGCACTTCATCGAGCTTAATCCGATAAGCGGGCACCACACCGTTGGCAGTTGACATCGCGACCTTCTGGCCGCCGAGATAATTGATGCTGAGTCGCTTGGCGTCGCTGCTGCCGAGCGTGATAAACGATGCACCGGTGTCGACCAGGAACTGCACACTCTGTCCGTTAATTTGTCCGGCAGTCACGAAGTGCCCGTTGCCGCTCGCGCTCAGCACCACACTCTGCGTGCCGGCCGCAGCCGATCCCGTGCCCGCACTCAAGCGGTCACTTTGCCCCATCTTCAATGTTTGGCGTCGCCCGCCCGCTTCGAATACCGCTGTCTCGCCGGAAACGCTGACGAGCTTTACGCCTTCAGGCGAAGATTCGCCGAGCGCGAGCCAGCGCGGTTTGCCGCCGTCTATGACGAGTAAGGCTTTGTTGCCGATGATGCCATTTAAATTAACTTCGGCTGCGAGCGCAGTTGCGCTGAACCCTAGAAAAAACAGAATCGCTGACGTATGATTAATGGCCTTAAACACGTCGCGACGCTCTCTCCCGATTTTCCGCCTATGAAGCCGGTTGCCATCTTTAGACACGCACCTACCGAAGGGCCGGGTTATTTTGCCACATATCTCGAGCATCACCGGATACCCTGGCAGCTGATCGGCCTCGATTCCGGTGAACCGGTGCCGGCGGACCCGCGCGCTTTCAGCGGCCTCGTTTTCATGGGCGGGCCGATGAGCGTCAACGACGACATTCCGTGGATAGCGCCGGTGTTGCAATTAATTCGCGACAGCGTCGCCGCAGATGTTCCCGTACTCGGCCATTGTTTGGGCGGTCAGTTAATCTCCAAATCACTGGGGGGCACCGTGTCGCGCAATCCGATTAAGGAGATCGGCTGGGGCGATGTTTCGGTGGTGGCTACGCCGGTTGCTGTCGAGTGGTTCGGCCACGCCGCACCGGCGTTTTCTTCATTCCATTGGCATGGAGAGACTTTTACGCTGCCGCCGGGAGCGGTGCGTGTATTGACCAACCCTCATTGCGAGAATCAAGCGTTTGCGCTGGGGCCACACCTCGGCATGCAGTGCCATATTGAGATGACGCCGGAGATGATCGAATCGTGGTGCACGTCAGGCGCGCATGAAATCGACCGCAGTCAAAGCCCCGCGGTGCAATCGGTCGCGGCCATCAAGGCCGGAATGGATCGGCATCTTGCGGACCTGCACGCGGTCGCCGACGGCGTCTATGCGCGCTGGATCGAAGGACTGCGGTGATTGAGTGATTGAGGAAAAATCACCCAATCACCTAGTCACCGGGTCACTAGTCCCTGAAGTTCTTGAACTGCAGCGGCACGTCGGTGATGGTTCTTTTTACCAGCGTGATGACTTCCTGCAACGTATCTTTTTTCGGCCCGGATACGCGCACGACATCGCCCTGAATTGCACCCTGCGCCTTCATCTTGTTCTCTTTCAGCAGCTTGACGATTTTCTTGGCAAGTTCCTGCTCGACGCCCTCCTTCAGTACGAGCGGTTGTTTGACCGTGTCGCCCGCAGTTTTTTCCATTTCACCCGGATCGAGTGAGCGCGCGTCGACCGCGCGTTTTGCGAGCTTGCCGGTCAGCACATCCTTAACCTGGCCAAGCTTAAAGTTGTCATCCGCGAATACCATCAACACCTTTTTGTCGCCCTGCTCTTGGATTTCAACGCGTGCATCCGAGCCTTTGAAATCGAAGCGGTTGGCAACTTCCTTGTTGCACTGGTCGACTGCGTTTTTAATTTCGACGTGATTGACTTCTGACACGATATCAAACGAGGGCATTAATTTCTCCGGGCGGTTAGCGGCGCAGCAATTTCATGGAATGTGACATGACCGGCAAACCGGTCGCGTCGTCGAACTCCGCGGCCGCCTCGATTGCGAAGCGCGCGATATCTTCAGCGGAGCGGTTAGGGTCGTCGTAAACACCGTACATTGCGCCGAGCGCGACATCCGTGCCGCTGCCAATCGCATAAAATTTTACATATTCCTGCACCGTGCGGTGCGCGCCGACACCAAAGATGCCGCGCGGATTGGCGATCAGCACGTCAAACCTGCTTGATTCGAGCGAGTCGTCCTTATCGCTGGTCGTTACCAGGAAGTAGTCGGCTTTCAACGCCTGATGGAATGCCTGCCAGGTGCGAAAAATCTGGATCGTGTTGTCGAAGTTCGCCTTGATCTTCGGCCGCGCAAAATAATCGTGCATGATTGTCTTGAAAGTCGCGGAGCCGCAGGCGCCGATGTAGGTTTCGCCTGCTTGCACAATCTTGTTATTGTTCGCGATGTAGGTGGCCGACTCTTTGCCGGTACCCCATTTGGTGAGCGTGTCGGCAGCGATCGCGGTGCGACCGTTTTTTTTCACTACGGCGATGGTGGTCATGGCGGAGTATTTTACTCCGGCGACACGCGCATGCCACGCCTTGATCGGAAACTTCGCTGCGGTTAACCGAAATGACAGACGTAGTCGACGGTTTCAAGCGCCTCAATGTCGAACGAACTATTCGCCGGTACTTTAAATGAGTCTAGCGCCCCGAGGCTGCGCCAGTCTGCCTCACCCGCGAGCTTGACGCGGCATCTGCCGGCGACGATTTCCATAAGTTCGGGTTCGGCGGTTTTAAAGGTGAGTTTCGCAGGAAAGATTACGCCGACCGACTTGCGGCTGCCGTCCGTCAGATGAATTGTGTGGCTCACGCACTTGCCATCAAAATAAATGTTGGCTTTCTTGGTGATGCTCACATCGTCGAATTTAGCCGTCATCGTTGTCTACTTGCGTTTGCGCTTCAGATTGGCGGCAATGCGCATGCGCAGCGCGTTCAATTTAATGAAGCCTGCAGCATCCACTTGATCGTAGGCGCCCTTGTCGTCTTCAAAGGTGGCGATGTTGGGGTCAAACAGCGAGTCGTGATCCGAGTCGCGCCCGACCACAATGACGTTGCCTTTATAGAGTTTGATGCGCACCCTGCCGTTTACGCTCGCCTGCGAGGCGTCGATCATCGTCTGCAGCATCTTGCGCTCGGGGCTCCACCAGTAGCCGTTATAAATCAGCGATGCGTAGCGCGGCATCAGGTCGTCTTTCAAATGCGCAACCTCGCGGTCGAGCGTGATCGACTCGATTGCGCGGTGACCTTTCAGCATGATGGTGCCGCCGGGCGTTTCGTAGCAGCCGCGCGATTTCATGCCGACGTAACGATTTTCAACCAGGTCGAGGCGACCGATGCCGTGCTTGCCGCCGAGTTTGTTCAGCGTTTCTAGCATGCGCGCCGGCGACAGTTTGCGGCCGTTGACCGCCACGATGTCGCCGCGCACATATTCAAGGTCGACATATTCAGCGCGGTTCGGCGCTTTTTCCGGCGATACGGTCCAGCGCCACATCGATTCTTCAGGCTCGCGCGACGGGTCTTCGAGAATGCGGCCTTCGAACGAGATGTGCAGCAGGTTGGCGTCCATTGAATACGGCGAGCCGCCTTTTTTCTTCATCTCAACCGGGATGCGATGCTTCTTTGCGTACTCAAGCAGTTTTTCGCGCGAGGTCAGATTCCATTCGCGCCAGGGCGCAATCACGTGGATACTGGGTTCGAGCGCGTAATAGCCGAGTTCAAAGCGTACCTGGTCGTTGCCTTTACCGGTCGCGCCGTGGCTGACGGCGTCGGCGCGCGTTTTGCGTGCAATCTCGATCTGACGTTTGGCGATCAGCGGCCGGGCGATCGACGTGCCGAGCAGATACTCGCCTTCGTAAATTGCGTTCGCGCGGAACATCGGGAACACAAAATCGCGCACGAACTCCTCGCGCAGGTCGTCGATGAAGATTTCTTTGACGCCCATTTGTTTGGCTTTGGCGCGCGCGGGCGCGACTTCTCCACCCTGGCCGATGTCCGCGGTGAAGGTGACCACTTCACAGTGATACGTGTCCTGCAGCCATTTGAGAATGACGGAGGTGTCGAGCCCGCCCGAATAGGCAAGCACTACTTTTTTGATATCAGCCATTGCAAAGGTCCGCCAAACGAAAAACGCAGATTTTAAGCGCCGCAGGCGGCGAGAGCCAGCAAATTCACCAGTGACCGGCGGGGCCCGCCGGCGTAGTTATGACAGAGACTCAAGTTATTTCGTTTGTCAATCGAGCGGCATAGGTGAAGGTGGCGCGTAGAGTTAGCGTCCGCTGCTTTCGCATTTAAGCGGTGCAAGAGCTTCATCAAGCGCCGCCCGGTTTGGGCCCCCAGCGACGATCACCTTATTCGCGCGCGCGGATATGAGTGCCGCGGCGCCCGCATGACAAAGCATCGGCATTGCCGCGGCCATCGACTTCATGAGTTCGGGCGTGAGTGCATCGAGCGCCGGCCGAATGGTATTGCGCAGGTCGCGCACGTGCGTAAACGGGGGATGATCCTGCGCGCGCCACTCGGCAAAGCGGGTGCGCTGGATAATTTTGGACGCCTCGATCTGGCGGCGGAAAAAATCACGCGCAAACACCGGGTCGAGGCCGTATTCCGGCGCCTGCCTGCCAAGACTTTCGATGATTTCCAGTTCGCGTGGCAGATCTTCGATCGGCGCGCCGCTGTTCCACTTGTTGCGTGCAACATCGTCCATATAACCGAGCCGCTGTTCGATTAGCGCCAGCACGCGATCGATTGGGTCGGCATTATGCGTAGGTGGCGGGGCGGCGCATGCTGTGAGCACGAGCACCAGTGGCAAAGCCGCCAAGCGGCGCGCTCGTCTCCAAAATCCAACGCTGCTCATGCTAAACCGTTTAGATAATGGTGCGGCCGAGCATCAGAAATTCAATCAGCGCTTTTTGCACGTGCATGCGATTCTCGGCCTCGTCCCAGACGACGCTTTGAGGGCCATCGATCACATTGGCGGCTACTTCTTCGCCGCGGTGGGCAGGCAGGCAGTGCATGAACAAGGCGTCGGGCTTGGCCAAGCGCATCATGTCAGCATCGACCTGCCAATCTTCGAAATCCCGCTTGCGCTCGGCGTCCTCGGCTTCCATGCCCATGCTCGTCCACACGTCGGTCGTGATGAGATCGGCGCCGCGTGCGGCTTCGAGCGGATCGGCGAACGACTCAAAATGGCTGTCGTCGTGAATGCCGGCGCGTTCCGGTTCCACCTCGTATCCCGGTGGGGTCGATACATGCACATTAAAATCAAGAATGCTGGCGGCTTGCAACCAGGTGTTACATACATTGTTCGAGTCGCCTATCCACGCGACGGTCTTGCCCTTGATGGAGCCGCGGTGCTCAATGTAAGTAAAAATATCGCCCATGATCTGGCAGGGATGGTATTCATTGGTCAGTCCGTTGATCACCGGCACGCGCGAGTTCGAAGAAAAGCGCTCGATTATCGTTTGCTCAAACGTGCGGATCATCACGATGTCGACCATGCGTGAAATCACACGCGCCACATCCTCAAGCGGCTCGCCGCGTCCCATTTGCGTGTCGCGCGTCATCAAGGTAATGACAGAACCGCCGAGTTGATTAAAGCCCGCTTCGAACGACAGGCGCGTGCGTGTCGAATGTTTCTCGAACACCATCGCCAGCGTGCGGTCGACCAGCGGCTGGTAGCGCTCGTAGCGCTTGAACTTGTCTTTGATCCAGCGCGTGCGATCGAACAAGTACTCGTACTCGTCTCGATTGAAGTCCTTGAACTGGAGGTAATGACGCAGTTCCATGGCGGGAGTCTGCAAACCGCTCAGGTGGTTTTAACAGCGGCCAGGGACTGGCTATTGCGCGCGAGAAAATCGGCGATCAGAGGCGATAGAATCGCGACAACCTGGCCGGCCTCGTCGCGATTAATGATGAGCGGCGGCAACAGGCGAATTACGTTGTCGTTAGTCACATTAATCAGAAGCCCCGCGGCGAGCGCGCTTTTAACGAGCTCGTCGCATGGATAAGCGAGCTCGATGCCGATCATCAGGCCTTTGTTGCGGATGTCTCTAACGCCCGCGATTCCTTTCAAGCGTGCGGCGAAGCCCTCATGAATGACTTCGCCCATGGCGACTGCATTTTCCATTAGCTTGTCATGCTCAATGATGTCGAGCGTGGCGAGCGCCGCTGCGCAGGCCAGCGGATTGCCGCCGAATGTCGAGCCGTGATTGCCGGGCTTGAATACGCCGGCGGCCGGTCCGGCCGCGATGCACGCGCCGATCGGCACGCCTGAAGCCAAGCCTTTCGCCAACGTCATGACATCGGGCTTGATACCGGAGTGCTGAAACGCAAACCATTTGCCCGTGCGCCCGACGCCGCTTTGCACTTCGTCGAGCATCAACAGCCAGCCGTTGGCATCGCAAATTTCGCGCAGACCGTGCAGATATTCGGGATGGCAGATGTTGATGCCGCCTTCGCCTTGAATCACTTCAACCAGCACGGCGACGACATTGCGGTTGTTTTCGGCGACCTTCTTGATCGCGGCGAAATCATCGAATGGCACGCGTGCGAAGCCCGGCACCAGCGGTTCGAAGCCGGCCTGCACCTTGCGGCTGCCGGTCGCCGAAAGCGTGGCGATCGTCCGGCCATGGAAAGCTTTCTCCATCACTATGATCGCAGGCATTTCGATGCCCTTATGATGGCCATAAAGGCGCGCGATTTTGATCGCAGCCTCGTTCGCCTCACATCCTGAGTTGCAGAAAAACAATTCATCCATGCCGGAAATCGACGCCAAGCGGTCGCCCAGCGCTTCCTGGTGTTCGATTTCATACACATTGGAGGTGTGGATGAGTTTCCCGGCCTGCGCGATGAGCGCCTGCACAAAGCGCGGGTGGCTGTGGCCAAGTCCGACCACGGCAATTCCCGCCAGCGCGTCAAGATATCGCTTGCCCTGTTTGTCCCACAGCCAGCAGCCCTCACCCCGCTCGAACATGACGGGCAGCCGTTTGTAGGTGTGCATTACGTGTGACATAAAAAATTCGCCCTCAAAAACAATACGGCGACCGCCGCCGCCGTGTGTTCACCGTTTAACTCAAGCCCAATCGGCTTGGCTTATACCAAGCCTATATTTATCCAAACAGCAGGCGAGACGCAAGTTAAATTTAAGCCGCCTTTACGAGGCCTTAGCCTGGCCTCAACGTGGAATAGGCGTGGCATAAACGAAGTGTTATCAGATGGGGGCGCGGCAGGCGTGAAGTTTTGCTATGCGTGAAGTTGCCGCCGCTTTTCGGCGAGTTGCACAAGCATACAGTTGCCTTGATTCTTTAAGCCATGTTTACCAGCAGCATGAACCCTTGGGAGGGGCGGCGAGTCTGCGCGTGATGTTCTCTGCGACCGTAAGCCTTCAGGCGCAGGGGCGCGCCTGTAATGCGGCGAGCTGCCAGCCGGGGCCGGCAGCGGGAGACGATTTAAGTCATCGCCTTGATGGCGGCAGACAAACGGCTTTTATGACGCGAGGTTTTGTTTTTGTGCACGATTTTTTTGTCGGCAATTGAATCCAGCACCTTGGCGGATTCACGCAGTACGGCACGCGCAGCAACTTTGTCACCACCTTCTATGGCTTTACGCACACGCTTGATCGCGCTGCGCAGTTCAGAGCGCTGACTTGCATTGAGTACGCGACGCTTTTCGCTCTGGCGCGCTGCTTTGCGGGCGGATGCTATATTGGCCATATTGACTCCACAAACCGGTGGTGAAAAAGGGCGCTATGATAAAAGCGTTCTGCCTGTTTAGCAAGAAGAATCAAGACTTTTGCCTCTGCCTACTTCCAGCATCCAATGAACTTACTGAAATCTCTCGCGGCGGTCAGCAGCATGACCCTGGTGTCGCGCATATTGGGGTTTGTCCGTGATACGGTAGTCGCGCGCGCATTTGGTGCGGGACTCGCCACCGACGCGTTTTTTGTCGCGTTCAAAATACCGAATCTGCTGCGCCGCTTGTTTGCAGAGGGCGCATTCTCGCAGGCTTTCGTACCAATATTTGCGGAATATAAAAACCGGCGCGGCGATGCAGATGCCCGCTTGCTGGTCGATCATGTCTCCGGCTTGCTCGCGCTTGCGCTGGCGGTGGTCACGCTGATCGGCATCGCGGCGGCGCCGTTAATCGTTTACGTGAGCGCACCCGGCTTCGCGGCGACCGCCAATAAATTTGCGTTGACCATCGACCTGCTGCGCATCACGTTTCCATACATATTTTTTATCTCACTCGTGTCGCTCGCCGGCGGCATCCTTAACACATACAGCCGATTTTCAGTGCCGGCGTTGACGCCGGCGGTGCTCAATCTGACATTCATCGGTTTTGCGCTATGGGCAGCGCCTTATTTCGATCCGCCGATTAAGGCGCTTGCATGGGCGGTTTTTTGCGGCGGCGTTTTGCAACTCGCACTGCAGATTCCTTTTTTGCTGCGCCTCAAGATGCTGCCGCGTTTTAAACTTGGATTCAAGGATGAAGGTGTGTCGCGCGTGATGCGCCAGATGGGGCCGGCCGTGTTTGGCGTGTCGGTTGGTCAGGTAAGTTTGCTCATTAACACGATATTTGCGTCATTTCTGGTTTCGGGCAGCGTGTCGTGGTTGTATTACGCAGATCGGCTGATGGAATTTCCGACCGGGTTGCTCGGCGTTGCACTCGGCACCATTCTGCTGCCAAGTCTCGCCAAACATTATGCCGACCAATCGCCGGTCGAATACTCGAAACTGCTTGACTGGGGATTGCGCCTCACGCTGATGCTGGCGCTGCCCGCGGCCGCCGCGCTCGCCGTTCTTGCCGTACCCTTGATCGCGACGCTGTTTCATTACGGCCAATTTTCAGGCCACGATGTTCTTATGACGCGCAACGCGCTTGTTGCTTATAGCGTTGGCCTGCTCGGGCTCATCCTCGTGAAAGTGTTGGCGCCCGGATTTTATGCGCGCCAGAATATTCGCACACCGGTGAGGATCGCGATCATTGCGCTCATTGCGACGCAGGTAATGAACCTGGCTTTCGTGGGATGGCTGCAACACGCGGGACTCGCGCTTGCGATCGGGCTTGGCGCCTGTCTCAACGCCGGATTGCTTTATTACAAGTTGAGACAGTTTGAGATCTACTCGCCGATGCCGGGATGGGCGCTCTTTACGCTGAAAATCGTGATCGCCGTCGTCGCGATGTGCTCCTGTCTCAGATTCGCGGCGGGCCCCGACGCGCCTTGGCTTGCCGCGAGCGCCGTCACTAAAATCTTGCGGCTTACAGGGGTGGTTTTCGTTGGTGCAATCACTTATTTCGCGGCCTTATGGGCACTTGGCTTCCGGCTGCGGGATTTTGTACAACGCGGGGCATAGGGCCGCGCGTGAATGGACCGACGCTTGAGGATCCGGCGCGGCGGCGGTATGCTACGTGCTCCCGAGATCCGGTTTTATTTCCAGTCCAGTATGTTTAATTACGCATCGCGGCCGCCCTCGCATTGCCCATAGTCGTCGCGCCGTGTACGTGGCCGGACATAACAGCACGTAGCAATTAATTTAAACAGCCGGGCGACGTTTGCTGCTTAACGTTTTCCGGTGCGTGCTCCGCCGGCATCTCCCCGTTTAGATTTTCTTCCATCGATATAAAAGGACGCTGCCATGAACAGACGTAATTTTATTAAGACCGCCTCGCTGCTGCCGGCGGCTGCCGCGGTGTCGTTATTGCCGCAGTTTTCGCTGTCCGCGTTTGCAGCCGC
>JANYCE010000305.1 GCA_025360445.1 Betaproteobacteria bacterium | reverse complement strand
GGATTTACCACTGGCACCATTTACATTTGCACTTCGCCGGCCGCCGCATTCGCAACCCAAATCGGGTTTCGGCCGGACGGGCGTGTGGTGCGCACCGGCGCGGTAACTGCCACTGACGGCATTTACGTCGTAGATACCATCAGTGCCACGACTCCCATAGCTAACCACAAAATCCGCGGCGTTCAATTCGGGTTCACCGGACGCACGACCGTACTAAAACTTAATGGCCAGCCCTTACCGTGTGTTGCCAATTGAACCGCGGCTTCACGTTAATTGAAGTGCTGGTGACCCTGGTTATCCTGACTTTTGGGCTGCTAGGCATCGCCGGCTTAATGGCCAAAGGCCAGCGAATTGCCTTTGAGGCTTATCAGCGCCAGCAGGCAGTTACGCTCGCCAGCGACATGGGTGAGCGCATCAGGGGAAATCGCCTTCTCGCCATCGCGTGCCCTGCCGGGCCGGCATGCACCACTTATGGCATGGGAGCCCCGATCAATACGCCGGTCGGAACTGGCGTTTATTACAACGACTACCGCACTGGAGCGATTAAAGATTGCGCTACGCTGACTTGCACCATTCAAGAACTCGCGCTCTATGACATTGCACTGTGGGACGGATTGTTAGAAGGCTATTCGGAACAGCAAATGGGTAGCGGCACGCGCATCGGCGGCATCGTCAATGCCCGCGGCTGCATCGCGCAATTATCCGACACCAGCGCCGCCTGCCCGGTCGCCCCGGCGCCCGCGGTCGCGGTATTTAGCCGCACCGTGCGCATCAGCGTGACGTGGCAAGGCAACGACGATACCGCCGCCCCGACCGCGGCCAATTCGGCCTGTGCCGCAAATTTGTATGGTGCGGAAACCAAGCGGCGCATTGTCACGTACGATTTATTGGTGTCTCAACCTTGCCCATGACCACTACCGCATCTTTCAGACTTTTCCCTGCGGCTGCCCGCCGTCCCTCGCAATGCGGCATGTCGCTGATGGAATTGATGGTCGGACTTGCGATCGGGATGGTGCTGACTCTTGGCATGTTCACCATGATCGTCAGTACTTCGCAATCGTTTCGCGTCAACGACGATTTTTCGCGCATGCAGGAAAACGCCGTGACCGCTTTCCGCTATCTTGGCGATTCGCTGCGTCAGGCCGGTTTCTACGGCAGTTCGCAGGATACGACGTCGATGACGATTCCAGCGGGCAGTGCGGTCGCGACCACCACCGACTGCGGCTCGGCGGCCGTCACTCCAGCGGTGAACTTTGCACTCGATTTCAGAACCCCCATTCGCGCGTACATGAATTACACCCCGCTTACAGTTAACGCGGATTTTCCGTGCATCCGGCAAGCCAACTTCAATACGGGGCCGCCGATTGCGAATCCGAATCCGATCCTCGTCACGCGCGGCGCAAGTGGTTTTCGCGTGTGCTGGGCCATCGTTGCAGCCGTGGCAAATTTGTCGCCCGCGTGCCTTAACACGCCCAGCCTGCTTGCCAGTCAATCCAATTCGGCGACTACGATTTATCTTCAGGCCGACCCCTATACGGGTATAGCTTTCTATGGCGGAGATTATTCGGCGTTGCGCGCCGGCGCCACAGCCCGCCGATATCCTAACGGCACCGACATGGAGATGTTTGAATATCACGCCCATGTTTACTACATTCGTCCGTGCAGCCGGCCGGCGGGCGGCGCAGTCAACTGCACCGGCGCCAATGACGACAGCGCCCGCCCGATTCCGACACTGGTGCGGCAGGAACTGGTCGGTAGCGCCATGACCGAGGTGCCACTGGTGGAAGGCATCGAACTTATCGACTATCGCTTCGGCATTGACACGACTGGCGACGGCGTGGCGGACGTTTACCTTGGAAATATTGTTACCGTAACTCAATGGCTGCAGGTGGTGTCGGTTAAGGTCTCCATACTCGTGCGGTCGCCGAACATCAATACCGAGTATGACGACAGCAGCAAGCAGTACGACCTTCTAGGCGACGGCGTGACAGTGCTATATCGCTGCACGACTTCACCGGCGCCTGCGTGCAACTTCAAACGCAAGATTTTTTCGCAAACCATCCAGGTGCGCAATATTGCGCAAAGGAGCGGCGCATGAAACGAACACGCGGCCGGTTAGCGCTGAATCAACGCGGGGCAGTCCTCGTGGTGTCGCTGATCATGTTGGCGGTATTGACGCTTTTTGTCATATCGATGATCAAGACTTCGATCATTGAATTAAAAATCGGCGGCGTGAGCCAAACCGCGACGATCAATCTCAGCGCAGCGGATTCGGCGATCGACAATTTCCTGGCGCTTAACAGCGGCCGCTTTGCGCCCAATTGGCTGACTGCCGCCGGCGTCGCCGGCCCTGCCTCCGGTTCATTTGCTTATTCCGCCGCGACCAGCGCGTACGGCGCGCTCGGCACTTCAGTCGCGCTGTTGGGCGTCCAGCTCAGTTGCGGCGCCCCGAAGCAAGTCGGCCAGCAAATCGGCCCGTCAAGCCTGCAAGCCGTGCAATTTGATATCGCCGCGACGGCCAGCGGTTCGCTTGGCACTGGGTCAACGGTCGTTCACCAAGGCGTGCAGACCCTGGCGCCGAGCGGATCGTGCCCATAATTTGCAACGTTGCCGCCAGGCTCAGCACGAATGAGCGAATAGATAATTTGATGCGTATCACCAACGAGGTGTCACATGTATAAATGCGA
>JANYCE010000302.1 GCA_025360445.1 Betaproteobacteria bacterium | reverse complement strand
CCTGTTCGAAAACGATCGCCAGGTGCAGGTGCGGCTGCTCGATGGCTATCAGGCTTTGAAGGCCTTGTTGCCGCCGCCCGAGCGGCGCGGCCTCGTGTTTATCGACTCATCGTTCGACCGCGCGCAGGAGTTCAAGCGCCTGACCGACGGTTTTGTCGACGGCCATGGCAAGTTTGCGACCGGCGTGTACGCGCTGTGGTATCCGCTGATGGATGCTATTGCGATGCAGGGTTTCGAGCGGCGTGTTGTTGCAACCGGCGTGCGCAAAATTTTGCAGATCGAACTCGCGGTGCGTAATCTCGGCGTCAGCGGTAATGTGCGCGGTTGCGGCATGCTGGTCGTCAATCCGCCATTCGGTTTCGAGGCGGTCGCGCGAAAAATCGTGGCGTGGCTGTGGCCGGTGCTGGCGGAAAACGGCGAGGGCAGCGAACGCGTACGCTGGTTGGTGCCCGAATAATCCGGAGTGCCGGTCAGTAGTTGAAAACCGTAGTGCAGGCGCCTCGCCTGCACTACGCGATTAACCGGCTTGCAAGCTCAGCTGCTAACTGCGCCGGCGTCACAATCTGAAATGGCGCGCGCTTTACCTTGCGCCGCGCGAGCGCCAGCAATAGCTTGTCTTTAGTCACCAGAAAATCGGCACCGCACGCGCGCGCGAGCTCAAGAAATTTTTGATCATCGGCGTCGCGGCAAACAGGCAATGGCGCCGCCGGTTCAGCGCGTGTTTCGCGCGTAGACGCGCGCGCGATGCGCCTGCATTCGGCCATGCATCGAGCCTGTGCTTCCGGCGCGAGGATCTGTTTGCGCAACGGATAGCCGAGCACGGTCGCGAGTTCGAACGCACACGGTTCATCAATAAAAATTTCGACTTGCCTGACAGAGACGGCCGATTTAAGCAGTGCGATGCCCGCATCGTCAAACACCAGCCAGTCGAGCCAGACGTTGGTGTCGAGGACTAGCCTTTGCACGCTGCACACTCACGCCGCGGCGCGCACCGGGCGCAAATCGGCAACGCCGTCCGCATCGCCGGCTGAAATCGTGGTGCGACGCATATGCCGGGCATGCAGGTTGTCGGGCCACGGCCGGCCGCGATGCAATGTCGCGCGGTTGTCCCACATCACAACATCGCCGACCTGCCAGCGGTGCAAATACGTGTATTCGGGCCGCGTCGCATCGGCAATAAGTTGGTCGACGAGCGTGAGTGCTGCGGTTTGCGCCATGCCTTCGATTGCGCACGTGTGGGAAGCGACATACAACGACGGCCGGCCGTTGACCGGATTGACCCAGCGCATGCGCCAGCACACCGGCGGCATGGTCGAACGCTCGCGATCTGAAGCGAGCTCGGGCGCAATTTTGCTGCGCGAGTGCGCATAGTCGTGCCACGCGCAAGAATTCGCGAATTGCTCGCGCTGAACTTCGGGCAGCCGTGCCCACGCCAGCCGCATCGAAGTGAATTCCGTTTCTCCACCGTGCGGTGGAACCACGCGCGCCGACAGCACCGAGGCAAGCGCGGGCGGCGCCTTGAACGAACTGTCGGTGTGCCATAGCTGATTCGCGCGCGCGCGCAACGCTTCTTTGTGATTCGGTGGCACGAGTTCGCCGGTCGCGCGGTCGATATTCGTGAGGATGCTAAACGGCGTACCTTCGCCGAGCGAAGCTGCCTTGGCGATTTCCAGTGTCCCGAAGCGCTGTGAATACGCGACCTGCAGGTCGTCAGTGATCGCCTGCGCGCGAAACACCAGCACCGAATGTTCTTCGAACGCGGCGCGCACCTGTATGTACACCTCATCACGCGCAGCGACCTCGAAGAGTCCGACTCCGCGAACTTCGGCCCCGAACCCGGGTCCCAACGGTATTAGCTCCATCATTTTTCCCTCACGTTCGGCTTTAGCGCAGCCGTCGAAATTCATGCCTGCCATTTGTCAGTATATCGCCGTGCATCGCTCGCCGCCCCGTGTGGCGTGCCGCGCGGGATTTCCTGCTAGCATGCGCGCTTCATAATTCGACAGAGCACGGAGGTGCATATGAGATTTAATCTGCGAGCAATGATCGCGGCGATACTGACCATGGCAATTCCTGTGACAGTGCTCGCGCAGCAAAAATTTCCAGTGAAATCGGTGCGTCTGGTGCTGCCGTTTGCGGCAGGCAGTGCGGTCGACGTGCTGGCGCGATTGTATGCGCAGCGCATGGCGGAAAACTGGGGCCAGCAAGTGATAGTTGACAATCGCACCGGCGCCAACGGCATCATCGGCATGGAAGCAATTGCGCGTGCGGCGCCCGATGGTTACACGATCGGCATGGGCAATATCGCAACGCTCGCCGTGAATCCGAGCCTCTATCCGAAAATTCCATACGACTCGCTGCGTGATTTCGTACCCGTGTCGTTAACCGCGACCATCGGCAACTGTCTCGTCGTGCATCCGTCGCTCCCGGTCAAATCGGTTAAAGAACTCGTCACCCTCGCCAAACAACGTCCGGGCGAACTGAACTACGCTTCGGGCGGCGTGGGCAGCGCGCAGCATATTCCGATGGAGCTCCTGCAAGCGATGACCGGCATGAAGCTCGTACACGTCGTCTACAAGGGCATCACGCCCGCGTTCAACGATTTGCTCGCGGGCCAGGTGCCGATTGCGTTCACCGGTCTCGCCCAGTCGCTGCCTTTTCATCGCAACGGCCGCCTGCGCATGCTCGGCACCACCGGCGCCAAACGCACCGCCGCGACGGCAGATGTGCCGACGATCGCGGAGCAGAATCTGCCCGGCTACGAAGCCGATTCATGGACCGGCGTGGTGATGCCCAAAGGCGTGCCGGCCGAACTGGTCACGCAAATCCAGGCCGAGATCGTGCGCATAACCAATCTGCCCGACACGCGCGAACGTTTGATCGCCGCGGGCTTCGACCCGGTCGGCAGCACCGCCGAGGTATTTGCCGCGCTGATCAAAAACGACAGCGTGCGGCTTGGCAAAGTCATCCGCGACGCGGGCATCCGCGCGGAGTAAACAGAATAGAAAGTCTATGAGCATCGAAGTTGTTCAAATTACGCGCGCGCTGGATTACGCCGCAAAAAAACACGTCACCCAGCGCCGCAAAGGCGAGGCCCAGGAACCTTATATCAACC
>JANYCE010000280.1 GCA_025360445.1 Betaproteobacteria bacterium | reverse complement strand
GCAATGGGACTGGAACAAAAAGCTCGTTGAAGTCGGTAACTGGCATCTGGGCGGTTACTGGGAATCCGACTTCGGATATTGGAGCAACAACAGCACGGCCAAAACGCACAAGAGCATTATCGATATCGGCTTTACGCCGGTGTTTCGTTTCCAGCAGACGACGCGTTCGGCGATCTCGCCTTACGTAGAAGCCGCCGTCGGCGTCCATCTGCTGTCGGCGACCTCGCTCAACGCCGAGCGGCGGTTCAGCAGCAGTTTCCAGTTTGGCGACCATATCGGCGCGGGCGTGCGCTTCGGCGATAAAGGCATGTATGACATTGGTTATCGCTATCAGCATTTCTCCAATGCCGGTATCAAAGGGCCGAACCAGGGCGTCAATTACAACGAAGTGCGCCTGCAATACCATTTCTAACGCGCATAGGCGGCGCGCCCCCGTCATGAATCCCGCAGTTTATTTCTACCGAGCCGGCGCCGGGCGCTTGCACCCGTGAGTCAGGCTCTTGCCCGCAAGTGGCGGCCACGGACCTTCACCGAGCTGGTCGGCCAGGAGCACGTGGTAAAAGCGCTGACCAACGCGCTCACTCAGCAACGGCTGCATCACGCTTATCTTTTCACCGGCACGCGCGGCGTCGGCAAAACCACGCTCGCCCGCATCATTGCCAAAGCGCTTAACTGCGAAACCGGCATTACCGCGACACCGTGCGGCAAATGTGCGGTCTGCACTGAAATTGACGCCGGACGCTTCATCGATTTGATCGAACTCGACGCCGGATCGACCACCAAAGTTGAAGATATGCGCGAACTGCTGGAGAACGCGCCATATGCGCCGACCAGCGCGCGGTTTAAGGTTTACATCATCGACGAAGTGCACATGCTTTCGCGCAATTCTTTTAATGCAATGCTGAAATCGCTTGAAGAGCCGCCGGCGCATGTCAAATTCATTCTGGCGACCACCGATCCGCAGAAAATTCCGGTGACTGTCTTGTCGCGCTGTTTGCAGTTCAATCTTAAACAAATTCCCCGCGCGCAAATTAAAGAGCAGCTGAAAAAAATACTCGCGCTCGAAGAGGTCACCGGCGATGATGAAGCATTGACGCTGCTGGCGCGCGCAGCCCACGGCAGCATGCGCGACAGCTTAAGCCTGCTCGATCAGGCGATCGCGCATGGCGGCGGACGTGTCGAGCATGCGTCGGTGCGCGCGATGCTCGGCAGCGTCGAGCAGGATTATCTTCGCGACATTCTGCACGCCCTGCAGCAGCACGACGGGGTCTCATTGATCGCCGTTGCCGATCGCATGGCAGAGCGCAGCCTGTCGTTCGATATAGCGTTGCAGGATTTGGCCACACTGTTGCACCGCGTAGCGTTGGCGCAAACAGTCCCGCAGGCGATTGGCCCGGACGATCCCGATCATGCTGCGATCATGGCGTTCGCCGCCGCTTTCGGCGCCGAGGAAATTCAACTGCTCTATCAGATCGCAGTGACGGGCCGGCAGGATCTTGGCGTGGCGCCCGACGAGTATGCGGGTTTCACGATGGCGCTCATGCGCATGCTTGCGTTCATGCCTGACGCCGGTGCCTCGGCGCGCCAGCCGGCAACGAACAGCATCCAGGCACGGCAACCTGCATTGGCCGCGGCACCAGCCAAAGCCGCGCCAGCTAAAACCGCCGTCGAAAAAGCTGCGCCCGCTGCGCCGGCGGAAGAATTAAAAAAAAAGCCGTTTGACGGCGACTGGAACGCTTTGATCAACCGTCTGCCGCTTGCCGGTATGGAACGCATGCTTGCGCATAATTGCGAATTGGTCGCGTGGCTGGACGGGAATATCCAGCTGCGTGTTCCGCATGCGCAGCGTCATTTGAACGACCGCGTTTATCAGGTTCGGCTGAAAGTTGTACTCGAGCAGCATTTGGGCACGAAGCTGAATCTGGACATTGCCATCGCTCCCAGCAGCGGCACCACCATTGCCGAAATTCGCGATCGTGATAATGAGCAGAAGTTAAGTACCGCCACCGCGGCCATCGAAGGCGACCCTTTTGTGCGCGATCTGATCGACAATTTCGGCGCGCGTATAGTGCCATCCACCATTAAACCCGTGCAATAAGGAGCGCATCATGATGAAAGGCGGAATCGCAGGACTCATGCAGCAGGCTCAGCAAATGCAAGAGAACATGAAACGCATGCAGGAAGAACTCGCGACGATCGAGGTCGAAGGCCAGTCCGGCGCCGGCATGGTGAAAGTTGTCATGACCTGCCGTCACGACGTAAAACGGGTCACGATCGACGACAGTCTGATGAAAGATGACAAGGACATGCTCGAGGATTTAATCGCCGCCGCGATGAACGACGCGGTCCGCCGCGCTGAGGCGACGACCCAGGATAAAATGGGCAGCATGACGGCCGGGATGGGCCTGCCAGCCGGTATGAAATTGCCATTTTGAAAGACACGAATATAAGCAGCAGCACAAATGACTTGCGCAGGAACGGCACCGCCGCTCTCCTGCGTCCTTCACAATTTAGTCCTGGTCGATGAAAAATCCTTCAAGCCTCGAAGAGTTAATCGAAGCCTTACGCTGCCTGCCCGGCGTGGGCCCGAAGTCGGCGCAGCGTATGGCCTATCACTTGCTGCAACGCGACCACTCCGGTGCCGCCCGGCTCGGAGCCGCGCTTGGCCGTGCGCTCGAGCTGATTAAGCATTGCGAGCGCTGCAATACATTTACTGAAGATCAGATGTGCGGACTTTGCCGCTCGCCGCGGCGCGATACGCGTCTCTTATGCGTGGTCGAGACGCCCGCTGATATGTTGATGATGGAACAGGCCGAGTGCTATCAAGGGCTGTACTTCGTGTTGATGGGACGACTGTCGCCGCTGGATGGAGTGGGCCCCAGGGATATACATCTCGACCGCCTGATAAAACGCGCGGACGATGGCTTGGTCAGCGAAGTAATCGTTGCGACCAACTTTACGATGGAAGGCGAGGCGACCGCGCACTATATTGCGGAGTTGTTGCTGGCCCGTGACATTAAAGTGACGCGCATTGCGCGCGGTCTGCCCGTCGGCGGCGAGCTCGAACATGTGGATAGCGGCACACTCGCGCAGGCCGTAATCGAGCGCCGCACGATTGAAGCAGCACCATGAGCCGCCCGCCTAAGTCAGCAGGCAGAGCGCCGGAACGTAAAGCGAGGCCCGGCGCGCGGGTGGACGGTGCGCAGCGCGCAGCAGCGACGCCTCGCGGCGGTCGCAACCGGCCGGCAACGGTCGACGAGCCCACGCAAAAATTGCAAAAAGTTCTGGCGCAAACAGGCATCGGTTCGCGTCGCGACATGGAAGTGCTGATTAGCGGCGGCCGCGTAACCGTCAATGGCGAGGTCGCTACTATCGGCGCGCGCGTCGGCCCGACCGACCAGATTAAGGTGTCCGGGCGCATTGTGCGCGCGCACGCCGCTTCACGCTTACCGCGCGTTCTGCTGTATCACAAACCGGAAGGCGAAATAGCGAGCCGCGATGATCCGAAAGGGCGTCCAAGCGTGTTCGAGCGTCTGCCCGCATTGTCCGGCGCTAGATGGATTTCGATCGGCCGCCTCGACTTCAATACCTGCGGGCTTCTCATGTTCACGACGTCGGGCGAACTGGCCAATCGCATGATGCACCCGCGTTTCGAAATCGAGCGCGAGTACGCAGTGCGCGTTATGGGCAAACTGACGCAAGAGCACGTGCAGCAGTTGATGCAAGGCGTCGAACTCGACGATGGCATGGCGCGTTGCGAGCGCGTCGATTTACGCGGCGGTGAAGGCGCGAATCAGTGGTGCCATGTGGTGCTCAAGGAAGGCCGCAACCGCATCGTGCGGCGGCTCTTCGAAAAACTCGGGTTTGTCGTGAGCCGGCTCATGCGCGTGCGCTATGGCCCGGTTGACCTGCCATCGCGCGTCAAACGCAACCAGTATTACGAATTCACGAGCGACGAGACGCGACGCTTGCTCGACTGGCTCGATGCGGCACAGCAGCCTGAAGCTTCGACGGAGTCAGAATCCGGCGCTGCGCCGCGAGCAGTTCGGCGCGGTCGAGAATAAACACGCAGTCGTCGCCGCCGCTGGTTTGCGGCCAGGTGAACGGGTATTGCGGAAATTCCGCTTCGACGCGTTCGCGGTTGTGTCCGACTTCAACGACGAGCAAGCCTTTGGCCGTGAGATGAGCGGCGGCCTCGCGCAGGATTATGCGCACGGCGTCCAGCCCATCCGCGCCGCTCGCTAATGCCGTCGCCGGCTCGTGCCGATATTCGCGTGGCAGCGTGCGCATGATTTTTTCACTCACGTACGGCGGATTGGCGATAATCAGATCGTAGCTTTCATCGCTAACCGCCGAGAACATATCGGAGCGCAATAAGCGTATACGTTGCGGGAGCCGGTAGGCGGCGATGTTGCGTCGCGCCACCGCCAATGCGCGCCGGTCGAGATCGACAGCATCGATAGTCGCGCCCGTAAATGTTTTTGCCAGAATAATTGCGAGACAAGCCGAGCCGGTGCAGAGATCGAGCGCGCGCCGAATGCGCCGTCGCGGCGGCAGCCACGGTGAAATGCGCTCCGCCAACAATTCGGCGATGAACGAGCGCGGTACAATTACGCGTTCGTCGACATAAAACCGGTAGTCGCCGAGCCATGCCTCGCGCGTCAGGTAAGCGGCGGGAATGCGGCGCTTGATGCGCTTGGCCACCAGCGCATTGAAACGTACGGTATCGCGCGCTGACACCAACCGGTCGAGATACAGGGTCAATTCGTCGGGCGGCAACTTAAGGACGTGCAGCATCAGATAGACCGCTTCATCCCATGCGCTCGGAATGCCGTGGCCAAATGACAGATGTACGCGCTCGAGACGCGCCAATGCGTGCTCGATAAGGTCGCGTACGGAGGAGGCTTGCCGCATCGCGTGCGAGCGCCGCGAATACGGTCTAAACCATGTCGAGATTGAGCTTGATGCTGCTCAGATCATCGCCAGGAATACTATTGCTGCGGGTACCCGAGCGCAGGTCTTCCTGACTGGGTGCGGGGTCCGTCGCGGTTTTGCCGGTATTGTTGATTAACCAGTGAAGGTTAGAGGGAGAATCAGAATTGGCCAGCGCGTTTTCAAGGCTGATCTGGCCGTTGGAATAGAGATTGAACAGCGCCTGCTCGAAGGTTTGAGTGCCGGGCGCGAGACTCTGCTCCATCGCATCTTTAATTTCGTCCATTGCTCCGTTCTTGATCAGCTCGGCAATGTGTGAGGTATTCAACAGAACTTCAACGGCAGGGATGCGGGTACCGTCTTTGCCGCGCACAAGGCGCTGCGACAAGATGCAGCGAAGGCTGATTGCCAGGTCGGCCAATAACGCCTCGCGGGCTTCGCGCGGGAAAAAATTAATGATGCGATTTAACGCGTGATAACTATTGTTCGCGTGCAAAGTGGACAGGCACAGATGTCCCGTCTGGGCGAACAGCATCGCGCTTTGCAAAGTGGGTTGATCGCGAATTTCTCCGATCATCAACAGGTCGGGCGCTTCACGCATCGCGCTAATCAGCGCATGGTTGTATGAAAGCGTATCCATGCCGACTTCGCGCTGGTTGACGATCGACTTCTTGTGCTTGTACACAAACTCCATCGGATCTTCGATCGTGAGAATATGACCGGTGCGCGTGCTGTTCCGGTAATCGATCATCGCTGCCATGGAGGTCGATTTGCCGGACCCGGTCGAGCCGACAATCAACACCATGCCGAGCTTTTCCATAACTAGATCTTTGACGATCGGCGGCAGATTCAACTCCTCGACGGTCGGAATGTTCGGCTTGATGTAGCGGATGACCATGCCAACTGCACCACGCTGACGGAATACATTGAGTCGGAAGCTGCCAAGGTTGGAGCGGCCAACCGCAAAATTCATTTCGAGCGTTTTTTCGTACTCCTGGATCTGGTGCTCGGACATGACTTCGTAGGCGATTTTTTTTACGGCTGCCGGATCGAGCACCTGGGCATTCACCGGCATTACAACGCCATTAATCTTGATCTGGATCGGTGCGCCTGCTGTAAGAAACATGTCAGAGGCTTGTTTCTCAGCCATCAATGTGAATAACGGGTCGAGGAACATGGTGTTTTCCGCTTAGCGCTTGAGAAGCGACTTTATGTTGTGCATGAGACTTTTAGCCTGATCGCCATTGTTTTCAAGCGGTGGCTCGGCATCATGTTCGGCAGCCGCCTCGACGCGGGACGCGCGCAGATTGGTGGTTGTCGCCATTGCCTGCTGACGCCTGCCGGTGGTGCGAAAATTATTCGGCTTGGCGATGATTACCTTGCTTAGTTCTTCGAGGACATCTTTGCCGAATTCGTCAAAATCATAGATGTAGACGTATTCACCGATTTTTTCGAGGTTCTTGGTGGTGATCTTGATCTGCCCGTTATCGAGATCGCCGCTGATCGTAATCGTCACCGGAACCTCGCGCTTCAACGTAAAAATGCCGCGTTCGACGTAGCCGCGCTCATTGCGCACCTCGGTTACTTCGAACTTTAACGCATGCGTCCACAGATGGTCGCGCAGGCGTTTCACCATGGGATCGGATTGTTTCTCGATCGTGATCTGGCCGTCGCCGATACAGCGAAAGCGCAACACTATCGCTTCAATAAAATCGTGGTGATCTACAGTGAGCCGCCGGCCGTTGCAGTTGTAGTCGCACTGCAGAAGGTTCTCGAGTTTGGTGATGCCGCCCTCGATGTAGAAGTAGCGCGGGACTACCGGCTTGATGATGTTAAGCGAATTAAACAGATCGACCAGATAATGCAGCGCGTCTTTGAGATGCGCATGAGCAAGGCGCAAATTCTCATTGAGTTCAGCCTGGGTGACCTGCTGCTTCTCGCGCAGCGTGTCCGCCTGCTGCTTGAGGTCGTCAAGTAAGCCCATTATTGATGTTTCACTAATTCGTGACAGCGGGTTAGTGCCATTCTCACCCTCTCCTTCGGGAGAGGGCCGGGGATTGAGCGTTCCGATTGTCATCCATTATGAAACGCTCAATAAATTCCGCGGCTGGAGAAAAAGCTATTTTGCCAATTTTAGAACAGCTTGGGAAGCGCGGTATCGTTCAGTCACCGCGTAATAAATCGTTAATACTGGTTTTTGCGCGCGTCCCCGCATCGACTCGTTTAACTATGACAGCGCAATAGAGCTGGCACTTGCCGTCGCTCGACGGCAAAGTACCGGAAACTACCACTGAACCCGCCGGTATACGTCCATAACTGACGCTGCCGGTCGCTCGATCAAATATGCGCGTGCTCTGGCCGATGAAAACACCCATCGATATAACCGAGCCCTGTTCGACTACCACGCCTTCAACGATTTCCGAACGCGCGCCCACAAAGCAATTGTCTTCAATGATGGTGGGGTTGGCCTGCAGCGGCTCGAGCACGCCGCCGATCCCGACGCCGCCCGATAAATGCACGTTTTTGCCAATTTGCGCACACGAGCCAACGGTGGCCCAGGTGTCTACCATCGTGCCTTCGTCCACATAAGCGCCGATGTTTACATAAGAAGGCATCAGCACTGCGTTTTTAGCAATGTAAGCGCCACGCCGCACCATTGCCGGCGGCACGACCCGATAACCTCCGCGCGCAAAATCTTCTTTTGTAAAATGCGCGAACTTGCTCGGCACTTTGTCGAAGTACTGCGTAGCGCCGCCCGCCATAGCGACGTTATCTTCGAGGCGAAATGACAGCAACACGGCTTTCTTCAGCCACTGGTGGACTACCCAGGCGCCGTCGATTTTTTCTGCGACCCGCAAGGTGCCGGCATCGAGCCCGGCCACGACTTTACCGACTGCCGCACCGATATTCGCCGGCGCTGTACCCGGATTAAGGTCGGCTCGCTGCTCCCACGCCTGCTCGATAATTGTTTTAAGTTCGTCCATGATATTTCCGTTTTGAGTTTATTGTTGGCGTAGAAATGTGGCAATTCGTTCGGCGGCCTCGGTGCATTCAGCGGTCGACGCCACCAGCGCGATGCGCACAAACTGAGCGCCCGGATTGACGCCTCGCGCCTCGCGCGCGAGGTAGCCGCCAGGCAGCACCGACACATTTTGCCTGGCCAACAGGTCGCGCGTGAATGCAGCGTCATCACCCGAAGTATTCAGCCAAATATAGAACGCGGCATCGGGCATGCCAACCTCCGTGACATCGCCTAATATGCGCTTGAACGCGGTAAATTTTTCACAATAAAGCCGGCGGTTCTCAACGACATGGGCTTCATCCTGCCATGCGGCAGTGCTGGCGGCGTGGATGGGCGGGCTCATTGCGCACCCCTGATAAGTGCGATAAAGCAAAAACTTTTTCAGAATTTCCGCATCGCCGGCGACGAAGCCCGAGCGCATGCCCGGTACATTGGAACGTTTTGATAAGCTGGAGAACATGACGAGGCGCGGAAACCCGGCGCGTCCGCATTGCTGTGCGGCCTGCAAAGCGCCCAAGGGCGGTTGTGCTTCATCAAAATAGACTTCCGAATAGCATTCATCGGCGGCGATTACAAAGCCGTACCGATCCGATAAGGCGAAGAGATGCTGCCATTCATCCAACGTCATCACGCGCCCGGTCGGGTTGCCCGGCGAGCACACGAACACGAGTTGGGTGCGCTTCCAGACATTGTCAGGCAACTGCGAAAAATCGAGCGCGAAACCATCCGCTGCCAAGGTGTTCAAGTATTCCGGCTTTGCCCCGGCAAGCAGCGCGGCGCCTTCGTAAATTTGATAAAACGGGTTCGGCACCACTACAACAGGCGCGGCACGTGTGTGGTCAACCACGGTTTGGGCAAACGCAAAGAGTGCTTCACGGCTACCGTTGACCGGTATGATTTGGGTGTCCGGATCAATTTCGCGCAAGCCATAGCGGCGTTCCAGCCAGGCGCCGATGGCGTTGCGCAAACCTGGCGCGCCCAGCGTGGTCGGATAATTGGCAAGACCACCGAGGTTTTCCATCAGTGCACGCTTGATGAACTCCGGCGTCGGATGTTTCGGCTCACCAATGTGTAAGCTGATTGGTTTTAAATCCGGGTTAGGGGTAACTCCGCTGGTAAGGGCGGCAAGCTTCTGGAACGGATAACTTTGGAGTTGCTCGAAGGCGGCGTTCATGCGCGGCAATCAGATTTGGGCAGCTCGGATTATAAGGGCGATGCAGTGCAGTTCACAAAAATGATCCCGGTGCTAGCGCTGCTGACTGGCGCGACGGTGTGGGGGCTCATCTGGTACCCGTATAGAGCGCTCGAGCAAGCCGGCGTCAGCGGCGCCGTTGCCGCGACGCTGACCTACGCCGGCGCATTCGTGCTCGGCGTGATAATCCTGCGACCGCGGTTTTATTTGTCATGGATGCTGGCGGCTATTGCACTAAGTGCCGGCTGGGTAAATGTTGGATTCACGCTCGCAGTTATCTACGGCGACGTAATGCGAGTCGTACTATTGTTTTACCTCTCGCCGGTGTGGACGGTGCTGCTCGCCCGCTGGTTACTTGGTGAAAGGCTATCGGCGGCCGGCTGCGGGCTTATGTTGTTCGCATTGGCAGGCGCGGCGATCATGTTATGGCAACCGCAGCGCGGCTGGCCGGTCCCCGGGACGGCCGCCGAATGGCTTGCATTGTCCGCAGGCGCGATGTTTGCGCTCTCCAACGTTTTAATTCGCAAGTCGCTGAAGCTCGCAATCGAACTTAAAGTCATAGCAGTTTTTTTTGGCAGTTTCGCGATTAGCGCAATATGCATCCTGGCAATCCCGTCCGCCGCCCAAACGGTGATGCCGCCGCGTGATGCGGCGATATTGTTAATGCTGCTGACGATTGTGATACTGGCCGTAAACGTTGCAGTTCAGTTTGGCCTGACGCAGATCAGCGCCAATCGCGCAATCGTGATTTACCTGTTCGAACTCGTCGTGACCGCGATTTCCGCGTGGCTATTGGCTGGTGAAGTGCTTGAGCTGCAGGAATGGTGCGGCGGAATCATGATCGTCGCCGCTGGCTTGTTGTCAGGCCGTCTAGGCCAAGCACCGGCCGTCGACGCAGGCGAGGTACGGTCGTAGGGTGCGTTCAAGCGGGGGCGATCTGAGTTGGCCACGCAACTCGGGCGTTATTTCTTTACGCTGCCCGGCGGACGTTTAGCGCGAACTCGACAAACCCGGTAGTGCGTCGAGATTGAACGGGGCCGGCATGCGCCAGCCTTTTTTTTGAGTCGTTGCCACCACGGTCGTGAAAATTCCACCGCGCACGTAAAACCTGGCCGTCAATTGCATAAAGCGCGGACGCGTGGCTGCGGCAAGATCGTCGAGTATGCGGTTGGTCACCGCCTCGTGAAATGCGCCCTCATTGCGATAAGACCAGATATACAATTTAAGACTCTTCAACTCAACGCATTTACGGTCTGGCACGTAATCAAGATAGAGCGTTGCGAAGTCAGGTTGCCCGGTTTGCGGGCACAGACAGGTAAACTCCGGAATCTCCATGTGAATCCGGTAGTCGCGTCCGGGCTGCGGATTTGGAAACGTCGCGAGCCGCTTGTCGGGGGTGCTGGGCATTAGGGCAGATGTATTAATTCAGTTAAAATGTCGCGCTATTCCGGCTCGAATTATAACCTTACCTGGCATACAAAAAAATTGCGCCTCACTGAAATTAAACTCGCCGGCTTCAAATCGTTTGTCGATCCAACCAGCATCCTGGTGCCTGGCCAGCTAGTCGCCGTCGTGGGGCCGAACGGTTGCGGCAAATCAAATATTATCGATGCGGTGCGCTGGGTGCTCGGTGAATCTTCCGCCAAGCACCTGCGCGGCGAAACTATGCAGGACGTATTGTTCAATGGCTCGGGCAACCGTCAAACCGCCAATCGCGCCAGTGTCGAACTGGTGTTCGACAACAGCCTTGGGCGCGCAGCGGGACAGTGGTCGAGCTATGCGGAAATCTCGGTCAAGCGCGTCCTCGAGCGCGATAGCGAGTCGGCTTATTACATCAACAATCTTCACGTGCGGCGGCGCGACGTCGCCGACATTTTCCTCGGCACGGGTCTGGGCGCGCGCGCCTACGCGATCATTGAGCAGGGCATGATTTCGCGTATCGTCGACGCGAAACCCGAAGAGCTAAGGATTTTCCTCGAAGAAGCGGCCGGCGTTTCAAAATACCGCGAGCGCCGACGCGAAACCGACCTGCGCCTTGGCGATACGCGCGAGAATCTGCTGCGCGTTGAAGACATTCGGCTCGAACTCGACAAGCAGCTCGAGCATCTGACCGGGCAGGCGGGAGTGGCGCGCCAGTATCACAACCTGCAGGAGCAATTGCGTCTGGCGCAAAACCTGCTGTGGTTGCAGAAACGACGCGAGGCGACGAGCGCGCGTGAGCGCAATACGCGAGAAATCGAAAAACTTGGCGTCGAACTGGAGGCGGAGACCGCGCGTCTGCGCGAGGCCGAGCGGCGCATCGAAGAATTGCGCGATCAGCAACATACTGTAGGCGACTCCGTGCAGGCTGCTCAAGGCAGCTTCTACGAAACGAACTCGGAATTTTCACGCGTGCAGCAACAATTGCAACACGTGCGTGAAAATCGCCATCGCATCAGCAATCAACTCGCGGCGTTGCAAAATCAACTCGAGCAAGGCGACCGCCAACTTCAGGCGCAGTATGCGAGCCTCGACGAATGGCAGCAGGAAACGTCACGTGCCGATGCACAAGCGCAAGCATGCAAGGCGAATGCCGACGCCAATGCCGCCCAATTGCCGGTGGCGGAGCAACAGTTTCGCGCCAGCCAGGAGGCGCGAAATTTATTGCAGCAACAGGTCGCCGGCAATCTGCAGGCACTGCAACTCGCGAAAACCCGTAGCGAACATGCGCTCAAAACCCTTTCGCATCTGACACAAAGGGAACAGCGGTTGCGCGAAGAGCAGGCCGCGCTGACGCCGCCTGCCAGTGATGAACTCGAAAGCCTGCGCCGCGGGCTCGCGTCACTTGAAGTCGAGCAGCGCGCCAGACGCGCGGAGCTGGACAGTGAAGAGGCGTCGATCCCGCGCCTGGAACAGGAGTTGCGCGAGCAGGGCGTCACAGTGGACGCGGCCGCCCAACAGGTTAACGCGTTGGCCGCCCGTGTCAGCGCGCTCACGCAGTTACAGGATCGCATCGCACGCAGCGAGACCATGCAGGGCTGGCTCGCCACTCACGAACTCAATTCGGCGCGGCGGCTGTGGCAGGACATCGAAATCGAAGCCGGCTGGGAAGATGCGTTGGAAGCCGTGTTGCGCGAGCGCCTTAACGCGATTGGCCTGGGCGACCTCGGGCAAGCTGCGCCGTGGCTGGGCGACTTGCCGCCGGGTCGAATGACTGTTTACACGGCGGATGGCGCCAGCGCCGCAACACCTGCGCCATTCGGGCTCGAGTCTTTGGTGAATTATGTGCGCTGCAAAAACCCGGCAGCCGCCGGCGCGCTCGCTGATTGGCTCCACCAGGTTTACGTCGTGAGGGATCGCCACCAGGGCCTCGCCCTGCGCGAGGGCTTACCGACCGGGGCGTTGCTGGTGTCGGGTGACGGTCATGTGTTCACCCGTCACAGCGTCAGTTTTCATGCGCCTGATTCAGAGCTGCACGGCGTGCTGTCACGCCAGCGCGAAATTGAGCAACTGTCAGGGCAGCACGCTACCGAACAGGCACGACTTACGACGCTGCGCGAGGCACTTAGCGCAGCGAAGGTGCGCTTCGAACAACGCAAGATGGCGACCAATGAGTTGCGCACCGTGGCAGAAGCGCTTCGCCAGTCGCTGCATGAATCCGAGCTGTCAATACTGCGCCTGTCCGAACACGCCCAGCACGTGACTCAGCGCGGCGAACAAATCGCTGCCGAATTGGCTGAGATCGGCGCTCAGTCGGGCCACGAACGCGGGCAGCACGACGCGGCGCACATTAATGTCGCAGAATTCGACCGCCTGCGTCTCGAACACCATAACCGCCAGACGGGTGTGCTTGCGCATCATGCTGCGGCAGAAGCGGCTCTCGACCAACACCGTCAGGCGATGCAGCGGGCGGAACGCGCGGCGCAGGAGTCTGCGTTCCATGTAAAAACCTGCGCCAACAAAATTGCCGAAGTTGAAAATGCAATCAAGCTGATCGCCGATAGCGTCGGCACCGTTAAGACAGGCATCGCCCGGCACGAGCAGGAACTGGGTCTGCTCGATGAAGCGCCGCTCACTACCGAGCTCGAGCAAATCATCGGCGTGCGCACGCAAAAAGAACAGGTACTTGCCGCAGCGCGGGACGCGCTCGCAGCCACAGAAACGGCACTGCGCGAAACCGAACATGAACGCGGTACTGTCGAGCTGAATCTCAATCCGATTCGCGAACGCACTGGCGAGGTCAAACTAAAAGAGCAGGAAGCCCGCCTGATGGAAGAACAGTACGCCGCGCAACTCGCGGAAGCCGGCGCTATTGAGGCGGAACTTGAGGCTCAGCTCGAAAAAGGCAAGCGTTCGGGCGCGTGGCAGGCGGATATCACGCGGCTTGGCGGCGAAATTAGCGCGCTTGGCGCGGTCAACCTCGCGGCACTCGAAGAGCTCGACTCAGCGCAGCAACGCAAGAACTATCTGGATGCGCAATCGCTCGATTTAAATCAAGCGCTATCGACGCTTGAAGATGCCATCCGCCGCATCGACCGGGAGACCCGCGAACGCCTGCAGCATACGTTTGACGAGGTCAACGGCCATTTTGGGCGTCTGTTTCCTTCGCTGTTTGGCGGCGGCCGCGCCAAGCTCGAACTGACGGGCGAGGAAATCCTCGACAGCGGCATCCACGTCATCGCGCAGCCGCCGGGCAAGAAAAACAGTTCAATCCATTTATTGTCGGGCGGTGAAAAAGCTCTGACCGCGTTATCGCTGGTGTTCGCGCTGTTCCAGTTGAACCCGGCGCCGTTCTGCCTGCTCGACGAGGTCGACGCGCCGCTTGACGACACCAACACCGAGCGCTTCTGCCAACTGGTCAAGAAAATGTCAGCTAACTCTCAGTTTCTCTTCATCAGTCATAACAAGATAACGATGGAAATTGCCAATCAACTCATTGGAGTCACGATGCAGGAGCCCGGCGTATCGCGCGTGGTAGCGGTCGATATCGAAGAAGCTATGAAGCTAGCCGAAGAGGCGGCGTAAAGCCGGGCCCCGCGCACAACCATGAGCGATTTGCAAACAGCTTTGCTCGGTATCGGCGCCTGTGTGGTCGCAGGCGTCTACGCGTTCAATTGGTGGCAGGAGCGCCAGTTCAAGCGCCGCAGTGAATTGGCATTTGCGCGCGAACATGATGATGTGCTGATGCCCGCGAAGCAGTCGGCGGATACGAATACAGATCCGGTTGCGCGCATCGAGCCGCGGCTCGACGCGGCGCTCTCTTCGGCGGTGACTGCCGCAGAGATCTTTCCCACGCGCATCCTGCCGGCCCTCATGATCGATCCGGTAATCGACTACGTAGTGGACATCGAACTGGCGGCGCCTGCGGCGAGCGCAAGCTTGCATGCGCAGTTGATCGAACTAACCTCGGACTGGAATAAGCCGGTGCTGGCGGCGGGTTACGATGCGACGGCGACCCAATGGCAGCCCGCTGGCGTCGACAGCAATGCCGCCTATGCGCGATTGCGCTTCGCCGTGCAAATGTCAAACCGGGCGGGCTGCGTAGACCAGGACAAGTTGCAAGTGTTTCGCGCAACCGTGCAAAGCTGGGCGGATAACGAGGGCGCCGCCAGTGTCAAGTCGCTGGAGCCGGCAGTTGCGCATTCGATGGCAGTGCAAATCGACCGCTTCTGTTCAGACGTCGATATTGCGATCGGCGTTAATGTCATCACGCGGGGCGGACCGTTTGCCGGAACTAAAATACGCGCGCTCGCTGAGGCACGCGGCATGAAACTCGAAAGCGCCGGCGTGTTTTATCTGCGCAACGACGCCGGCAACGTCGTTTACTCGCTCGACAATCACGAGCCTATGCCGTTCATGCCGGAGCAGATCAAGTCGCTGACGACGAGCGGGGTTACTTTTCTGCTCGACGTGCCGTGTGTCGCGGAGGGGCTCGACGCATTTGAAGTAATGCTCGCGACGGCGCATGCCTTCTCGTCGACGCTCGAGGGCACGCTGGTCGACGACAACCGCACCGCGCTCACCGATGAAACCATCGATAAGATCCGCCGTCAGTTGACGGGGATACTGGCAAAAATGGAGGCCGGCCAGATCGCGGCCGGAGGACCGCGCGCGCTGCGTTTGTTTTCGTAAATGGCTTTGCCGCAGTCCATCATCGCGCGCGCCGAAGCACTGCGCGCGGAAATCGAACAGCACAATTACGACTATTACATTCTCGACGGTCCGACCGTTACAGATGCGGAATACGACCGCCTGTTTTTCGAGTTGCAGTCGCTTGAGCACGAACACCCCGAGCTTCTATCGCCCGATTCCCCCACGCAACGCATCGGCGGCGGCGTGCTGGCGGAACTTAAGCCCGTCGTGCATGCGCTGCCCATGCTGTCAATCCGTACGGAAACCGACATCAGCGACGCTGGCGCAATTAAATTCGATGCATACATCCGGCGCGAATTAGGCCTGGACGACCAAGCGCCGCCGGTTGAATATATCGCCGAGCTTAAATTTGACGGCCTTGCCATCAACCTGCGCTATGAAGACGGGCGTTTTGTGCAGGCGGCCACCCGCGGCAACAGCGAGGTCGGCGAAGACGTCACCCACAATGTGCGGACCATGCAGCACGTGCCGCTGAAACTGCGCGGCAATGCGCCAAAGGTCATTGAAATACGCGGCGAGATTTACATGCGCCGCAGCGACTTCGACCGCATGAACGAGCGGCAGATGGCGGCTGGCGAAAAAACTTTTGTGAACCCGCGCAACGCCGCGGCGGGCGCAATTCGCCAGCTTGATCCGGGCATGGCCGCGCAACGCCCGCTGTCCTTCTTCGCGTACGGGCTGGGAGAATCAAGCGGGTGGCGCACCCCGGACCGTCACGGCGAAGTGCTGGACGCTCTGGAGGAGTTCGGCGTGCCGGTCAGTAAAGACCGCAGGGTCGTCCACGGGGCGCATGGATTGCTTGCATACCACCGGGATATTGGCGAGCGCCGCGACCGACTACCGTTCGGCATCGACGGGGTCGTATATAAAGTGAACAGTCTGCGACTTCAGCAGCAACTCGGCTTCCGTACGCGCGAGCCGCGATGGGCCATCGCGCACAAATATCCCGCGCAGGAAGAAATGACCACGGTCCTCAATATCGATGTGCAGGTCGGCCGCACCGGCGCGCTCACGCCAACGGCGCGCCTGCAGCCGGTGTTTGTCGGCGGAGTTACCGTAACCAATGCGACGCTGCACAACGAGGACGAAATGCGGCGCAAGGATGTATGGATCGGCGACACCGTAATCGTGCGCCGCGCGGGCGACGTAATCCCCGAAGTCGTCGCGGTCGTTGCCGAGCGCCGGCCGGCTGATGCGCGCCCTTATGCAATGCCCGCCACTTGCCCCGTGTGTGGATCGGCGGCGGTGCGCTTGCCTGACGAAGCGGTCACGCGCTGCACGGGCGGATTATTTTGCCCGGCACAGCGCCGGCAGGCGCTATTGCATTTTGCCGGTCGCAGGGCGATGGATATTGAGGGGCTCGGCGAAAAACTGGCGGAGCAACTCGTGAGCGGGCACCTCGTGCGCACGCCCGCCGATCTATACAAGCTGGGAATCGCCAGCCTGGCAGAACTCGACCGCATGGCTGAAAAATCAGCGTCTAACATTGTCGCGGCGATCGAAAAAAGCAAACGCACGACGCTGGCGCGGTTTATTTATGCGTTAGGTATTCGTAACGTGGGGGAAAGCACGGCGCAAGCCCTTTCGCGCTCGTTGGGCAACATCGGGCGCGTCGCGAAAGCCGATGTAGACGCTTTGCAGCAAGTGCCCGATGTCGGACCTGTCGTCGCGCAAAGCATCGTCGATTTTTTTGCCGAGGCGCACAATCGCCAGGTCGTTGATCAACTTCTTGCGGCGGGCGTCTCTTTCGCGGAAACCTCAACGCGAGAGGTTGATACCGCGAGCGGCGCCTACGGCAAGACGTTCGTGCTGACCGGCGTTCTGCCGCGATTAACGCGAGACGGGGCTGCACAAATGATTCGCGACCGTGGCGGCAAGGTTAGCGGTAGCGTGTCAAAAAAAACCCATTTCGTCGTAGCTGGAGAAGACGCCGGCACCAAGTTGGTCAAGGCGCAAGAGTTGGGTATTGATATACTCGACGAGGCGGGGCTGCTCAATCTGCTAGAAGCCAAAACGATATGACAAACGAAATTACCAAGGCGGTGTTTCCGGTGGCGGGGCTCGGCACGCGTTTCCTGCCGGCGACCAAGGCGAGTCCAAAAGAAATGTTGCCGGTCGTCGATAAGCCGCTTATTCAGTATGCGGTTGAAGAGGCGGTTGCCGCAGGCATCACGGAACTTGTGTTCATCACCGGCCGCAGCAAGCGCGCGATCGAAGACCATTTCGACAAGGCGTTTGAAGTCGAAACGGAACTCACGGCGCGCGGCAAGCATGAGATGCTTGCGATGGTGCGCGACGTTGTGCCGCGCAATGTGAAGTGCATTTACGTGCGCCAGCAGGAAGCACTGGGTTTGGGCCACGCGGTACTCTGCGCGCAGCCAGTCGTGGGTGATCATCCGTTTGCAGTCATCCTGGCAGACGATTTGATCGATGCGAATCCGCCGGTGATGAAACAAATGGTTGACGTGTACAAGCGTGAACGCTGCTCGCTCCTCGGCGTGCAGCAAATTGCGCGCGCGGAAAGCCGGCAATACGGGATCGTCAAGCCGGGACGCCGCGAAGGCAATCTGCATCCGGTGACCGCCATCGTCGAAAAACCGCTGCCGGCTAAAGCGCCGTCACGTCTCGGGGTGGTCGGGCGGTATATTTTATCGCCGCGGATATTCGAGTTTTTGCACAAGGTGAAGCCCGGCGCCGGCGGCGAAATCCAATTAACCGACGGTATCGCGGGCTTGATTGGTGAAGAGCGCGTGCTTGCGCATCAGTTCACCGGCGTGCGCTACGATTGCGGCAGCAAACTCGGATATCTAAAGGCGAACGTTGCGTATGGCCTTAAGCATCCTGAAGTCGCGCGTGAATTTGCGCGTCACCTCGCAAGCTTGCGGCGTTGAAAACAGAAGGTTACGGCGTATGCTAGCCGACGAAGCATCGCAAATTCTGAGAGACGCAGAGCGACTTTGTACGGCTGACGCTGTGACTCAAGCCGTGCGGCGCGTGGCGGCTGCAATCACGACTGTACTTGCGCCGGCAAACCCATTGGTGCTGACAGTGATGAGCGGCGCCGTGGTGTTTACAGGGCAGCTGCTGCCGCTCTTGAATTTTCCGCTCGACCTCGACTACGTTCATCTCACCCGCTACGGCGATGCAACAGTGGGCGGCCGCATCGAGTGGAAAATGTTTCCTGAGACCAAAATCGCGGGGCGCGTCCTGCTGGTTGTTGACGACATTCTCGACGAGGGCCATACACTCGCTGAAATAAAGCGCCGTGTGCTGGAAGCCGGCGCGAGCGAATTTTATTCAGCGGTGTTTGTCGACAAAGACATTGGCGTAAGCAAGCCGATCGCTGCCGATTTCGTCGGCCTCACGCTGCCTAACCGCTACGTTTTCGGATTTGGAATGGACGTCAAAGGGGCTTGGCGCAATCTGCCGGCCGTGTACGCACTGAAACAGGATTGAGGCGCAAGTAATGAGGATCGAGAGGCGGCAACTTTTCGCTTGGGCATTGCACCGGCGTGCCGCGAGGCATGTACCTGTACGGGCACCTTCATTGCCCCCCTCAGCCCTCGCTCCTTTATCGTCGCCCCTATGTTAGCCATTATCGGCGGCAGTGGATTTGCACAGATTCCCGGCTTCGTGTTGCAGCGCCGCGAAGTTACGCGCACGCCCTATGGCGAGCCATCGAGCGCGCTGTCATTCGGCGCCCTGGCAGGACAGGCGGTCGTTCTGCTCGCTCGCCATGGCTATGGCCATACCATCCCGCCGCATGAGATTAACTACCGCGCAAACGTATGGGCGTTGCAGTCGTGTGGCGCCACCCGGGTTTTGGGCCTGGCGACTGTTGGCGGGATACGCGCAGATCTCGCACCGGGCACCTTGATGGTTCCCGATCAAATAATTGATTACACGCATGGCCGGCCAGCCACCTTTTTTACGCTCGCTGACCGCGGCGTGCATCATATCGATTTCACTCTGCCTTACTCGCCGGAACTGCGCCTTGCGTGTGTGAACGGCGCCAGACGCGCACGGGAACCGATCATCGACGGCGGAGTCTATGCGGCTACGCAGGGTCCGCGGCTTGAAACGTCGGCTGAGATTAACCGGCTCGAACGCGACGGCGCGGACGTCGTTGGAATGACGGGAATGCCGGAAGCGGTGCTCGCCAAGGAACTGGGGCTGCCATACGCAGTCCTGGCGATCGTCGTGAACCATGCGGCAGGACGCGGCGCGAGTAAGGCGGGCATACCTTTGGAGGAAATAGCGCTGGTCATGCAACAGGCGACCGGCAAAGTGCAACGGATAATTGAACAGGTGGCGAAGGACAATGACGGTTAGAGAAGTACTGAGAATGGGCGATGCGCGGTTGCTGGAGAAAGCGATACCCGTTGAGAAATTCGACACTCCCGAGCTGCATGCGTTGCTCGCCGATATGCAGGACACCATGGCAGCGCTCGACGGCGCCGGACTCGCAGCGCCGCAAATTGGCGTCGGCTTGCAGGTCGTGATATTCGGCATCGAACATAACCCGCGTTATCCGGATGCCGAGGCGGTGCCCTGGACTGTGTTGATCAATCCGACATTGACACCGGTCTCCAAGAAGCTCGAGGAAGATTGGGAAGGCTGCCTGTCAGTGCCGGGTATGCGCGGCGTGGTGCCGCGCTATACAAGGCTGCGCTATCAAGGCTTCGATCAATACGGTAACCGAATCGACCGCAGCGTCGACGGCTTTCATGCGCGCGTTGTCCAGCACGAATGCGATCACCTGATCGGCGTGTTATATCCGATGCGCATACGCGACTTCAGCCGCTTTGGTTTTACCGAGGTGCTGTTTCCCGGCGAAGATATTGCTGACGACTGAAAGAGGCAAGAGTGAGGATTGAGGCTTTAAAGCTTTTTTACGATCCTCACTTCTCGACTCTCGATCCTGTATTTTCAGGTCTGCAATTCCCGCACGAGATCGCTTTCGAGCTTGATGACTTTTTTCTGATCGTTCAACGCCGGCCCGTTAATCAGAAACACGTCTTCCGCGCGATCGCCGAGCGTATTGATTTTGGCGGTGTATAGATTTATCTCGTAGTTCACGAGACAGCGCCCCACTCGCGACAACAGGCCCGGACGATCACCGGCAATAATGTTGAGCACCTTATACAGTCCGCGCTCGTCCGCTGTGATCCGCACTTCAGGTGTAATCGGAAAATGCCGCAACTGCCTGCTCACACGGCCCTGCGCCGGTGGCTCGAGCGGCGTCTGCTTCGCGAGGCGCTGGCCCAGCTCGTATTCGATATAACCGATCAGGTCGCGATATTGCGGCCGTTTGTTGGTCGGATCGAGAATCGCAAAACTGTCCAGCGCATACCCATGGCGCGTCGTGTATATTTTTGCGTCGACGATCGAGTAGCTGATGCGCTCGAAAAAACTGCAAATGCGTGCGAACAAATCTTTCTGGTCGCGCACATAGATCATGACCTGCAGGCCATCACCGGCAGGAGACAAGCGCGCTTTGACCACCGGCGCCGGCGTTTCGACACGATAATTCAGCAGTCGCGTATGCCATGCAATTTCATCGATATCGTGACGCAGAAAGTATGAGATATCGAGCTGCGACCAGAGTTTTTCAGTCGACTCGTCTTTGATTGCATACAGCCGCAACTTTGCTTTAACCGCTTCCTGACGCTGTTCCATGCTGCTGTCAACCGAACGTGTTTCGCCGCTCAAACGCCGGCGCGTCATCCAGAAGAGATCCTCCAGCAGTTTCGCTTTCCACCCGTTCCACACCTTCGGGCTGGTGCCGCGTATATCGGCTACGGTCAAAATGTAGAGCGCGACCAGATGGCGCTCATCGCCGATGCGATTGGCAAACGCGGCGATGACTTCCGGATCGGACAGATCCTGCTTTTGCGCGGTCGATGACATGATCAGATGATTTTCGACCAGCCATGCAACAATTTCTGCGTCGTGCAGCGGCAGGCCGTGCTCGCGGCAGAACCTGAGCGCATCCACTTTGCCCAGCGCTGAATGGTCGCCGCCGCGGCCTTTGGCGATATCGTGAAAGAGGCCAGCCAGATAAAGCAGTTCCGGCCGCTCGAAGTCGCTCATCAGGCGGCTGGCCAGCGGGAACTCATGCGCGAGCTCGGGCACTGCAAAACGCCGCAGGTTGCGTATGACGTTTAGGATGTGCTCATCCACTGTATATACGTGGTAGAGATCATGCTGCATCTGGCCGACCACACGTCCGAATGCTGGAATATAGCGGCCAAGAATGCCATAGCGATTCATGCGCCGCAGCTCGCGCACGACGCGTGAAGGGCTGCGCAAAAGTTGCATGAAAAGTTCGCGATTGCGCGGCGAACGCCTGAACGCAGGATCGATAAGCGGACTCGCGCGCCATAACGACCGCAAGGTGCCGGCAGTGATGCCTTTCAATTCATGACGCTGCTGCAAGATGATAAACGCTTCGAGCATAGCGCTGGGCTCGCGCTTAAACAGCGCTTCGTCGTTCGCCTCAAGCAATTCGTTGCGGCTATGAAAACGCTCGTTGATCTGTTCGATCGCTCGCCCTCGGGGCGGCACTATCAGCGCACCCAGATTCTGCAGCACGATCGTATTCAACTGGCTGATCTCGATGGCGGTGCGGTAAAAACGCTGCATCAAGTATTCGCTCGCGCGGCGGTGGGCGGTGTCCCTGCAACCCATTTGCTTTGCAAGTTCGGTCTGCACGTCAAACACGAGGCGTTCCTCGCGACGTTGCGCGAGGTAATGTAAACGGATGCGCAGGTTTTGCAGGAACGCTTCGTGTTTGCGCAACAGCGCCGCCTCGTGCCGCGTGATGATGCCGCGCCTGACGAGATCCGCCCATCGGGTGCCGATGTTGGCCGCTTTGCTGATCCACAGAATCGTCTGTAAATCGCGCAGTCCGCCTGCTGTTTCCTTGATATTGGGTTCGAGATTGGTGTCGTGATAGCGCACATGGCGCTGTTCCTGCTCAAGGCGCTTTGCTTTGGTGAACTGTTCAGCGTCAAGCTGGCGCCGGAATTCGCGCTCGAAGTGCAAAAATAGTTTTTGCTCTCCCGCGATGAGCCGCGCTTCAAGCAAACTCGTCTGGATAGTGATGTCCTGTCCTGCGAGTTCGACGCACTCGGATATCGTGCGTACACTATGGCCGACATCGAGGCCAATGTCCCACAACAGGCTGACGAACTGCTCCAGCTTTTGCGTCAGCGCTGCGTCGGGGGCATGCGGCAGCAATATAAGCAGGTCGATATCGGAATATGGATACAGTTCGCCGCGGCCATATCCGCCCACGGCAATGAGCGCGCCGCCATCGGGCATGCCGATATGTTGCCATCCTGAGGTAAGCGTGGCATCAACGATTTTGCGATGCTCGTGCAGCAGTTTTGGCGCAGAGTTGTCGAGTTCATAGCGCCGATGCAGGGCAGCCCGCTGCTCGACAAGCCGCCGCTTTAAACGTCCGCCAGTCGACTCGACTACCGGAGTCGAATCGTTGGCAGGTCGCGGGTTAGCCATTGCCCTCTGTGACAAACGCGGGCGGCGGCGGACTGGCGGCAGATATCGTGAGCACTTCGTAGCCGGTTTCTGTTACCAGCACGGTGTGCTCCCATTGCGCGGACAAACTATGGTCTTTGGTGACGATGGTCCATCCGTCGGCAAGCTGACGAATGCCGGCACGACCGGCGTTGATCATCGGTTCAACCGTAAAAGTCATTCCGGCCACCAGTACGATGCCCGTGCCCGGCCGTCCGTAATGAAGTACTTGCGGCTCCTCATGAAATTTGCGGCCGATGCCATGGCCGCAAAACTCGCGCACCACGCTGCAACGGTAACCCTCCGCGCACTCCTGGATCACGTGGCCAACGTCGCCGAGGCGGGCGCCGGCACGAATCTGGGCGATGCCGCGCCACATGCACTCATAGGTAAGTTCGCACAAACGGCGTGCCTGAACCGACGGATCTCCCACGTAAAACATCCGGCTGGTGTCGCCGTGGTAACCATCTTTAATGACCGTGATGTCGATGTTGACGATATCGCCGGGCTTCAATTTTTTATCGCCCGGCACGCCGTGACAGACTACATGGTTGACGGAGGTGCAGACGGATTTTGGATACGGCTGATAGCCGGGCGGAGCATAGTTCAGAGGGGCGGGGACTGTGTGCTGCACATCCACCATGTAGTCGTGACACAGGCGGTCGATTTCATCAGTGGTCATGCCGGCCTTGATATGCGGCGTGATGAAATCGAGCACCTCAGACGCCAGGCGGCCCGCCACCCGCATTTTAGAAATTTCTTCGACGGTTTTAGGTGCGACATTCATGACAGAGGAGACTATACATTGAGATCAAGCATTAAAAGGAGGCGGATTTTAGTCGAGTTTCGATCAGGCTCCAAACCCCGCGATAGGATTTAAACGAAAGAGCCAGAGGGTTACGCGGCGCCGAATCAGCGGTTGAGAAAGCGCGCTCGGCAATGATATAATTGCGAATTGGCCTGTAACAAGTTCTCGATGAATTTATTGAGTTTTCAGGCTTAATTCGCACATCCGCCAATGTCAGGGTGCCCGGCAACGGGTCTACAGGTGGATGGAGGCTCAACCCTAACTGGAGATTGTATGTCAACGACCATGCGTGAAATGCTGGAGTGCGGTGTCCATTTCGGCCACCAGACCCGCTACTGGAATCCCAAGATGGCCCCGTTCATCTTCGGCCATCGCAACAAGATTCACATTATCAATCTGGAAAAAACGGTCACGCTATACGAAGACGCGCTTAAATTTGTGCGCCAGATGACTGCCAACAAGGGCGTCATCATGTTTGTCGGCACCAAACGTCAGGCGCGCGAGATCGTCAAGGAAGAGGCGCAGAGGGCCGGCTCCCCATACGTCGATCACCGCTGGCTTGGCGGCATGCTGACGAACTATAAAACCGTAAAAGCTTCGATCAAGCGCCTGAAAGATATGGAAGCGATGGCCGAGGACGGCACGTTCGAGAAGATGGTCAAGAAAGAAGCGCTCAACTATCAGCGCGAGATCGTCAAGCTCGAGCGCAGCCTGGGCGGCATCAAGGACATGAACGGATTGCCCGACGCGCTATTTGTAATCGACGTCGGCTATCACAAGGGCGCCATCGCAGAAGCAAAGAAGCTCGGGATTCCAATCATCGCGGTGGTGGACACCAATCACAATCCGGAAGGCCTCGACTACGTGATTCCGGGCAATGACGACTCCAGCCGCGCGATCCGCTTGTATGCGCGGGGCGTGGCGGATGCGGTGCTCGAAGGCCGCAATCAGGTTGTGCAGGCAATTCTCGGCAGCGACGAGGAGTTCGTCGAAGTCGACGATGAGCCAGCGAAGTAAACGACGCCTTCCAAAAAGGGGCTGATGCCCCTTTTTTTTAACAGCGACACGGGCAGTTGCAGCGCGCATGCTGCGCGAAATGGCGCAATAGCTGCGGCTAATTGATCAATTTTTAGAATCTGGAGTTGAAATGGTGGAAATCACCGCATCGATGGTCAGGGACTTACGCGACAAAACTGACGCGCCCATGATGGAATGCAAGAAGGCGCTTACCGAAGCTAACGGAGACCCCTCCAAAGCTGAAGAAATACTGCGCATCAAGCTCGGCAACAAGGCGAGCAAGGCATCGTCGCGAATCGCCGCTGAAGGCATCGTTGCGGCATACGTCGGTCCGGACGGCAAGCTCGGCGCACTTGTTGAAGTCAACTGCGAAACCGATTTTGTCGCAAAAAACGAAGACTTTCTGGCTTTCGCCGCGAAGGCGGCGCAGCTCGCAGCGACCAGCGATGCGGTGGACGTCGCGGCATTGTCCGCTATGCGGCTGGATGGTTCGACCGTCGAAGAAGTGCGCACCCGGCTGGTAGGAAAAATCGGCGAGAACGTCTCGTTGCGCCGGTTCGCGCGCGTGACGGCCGTCGGCAAGCTGGCGACTTACATTCACGGTGGCGCGAAGGTGGGCGTATTGATCGATCTCGCCGGCGGCGAGGAGGGGCTTGCCAAAGATATTGCCATGCACATCGCGGCAATCAAACCCGTCGCCGTATCGAAAGAGGAGATTCCCGCTGAACTCATTAAACGTGAACGCGACATTGCGGTAGCCAAAGCCGCCGAATCCGGCAAGCCAGCGAACATCGTTGAAAAGATGGTCGAGGGCAGCGTCCAGAAATTTTTGAAGGAAGTGACCTTGCTGGGTCAACCGTTTGTGAAAGACGACAAGCAGACTGTGGAGCAATTGCTGAAAAGCAAAAACGCGACTGTCCACGCGTTCAAGTTGTATGTTGTGGGCGAAGGTCTTGAGAAGCGCAAGGACGACTTTGTCGCCGAAGTCATGGCGCAGGCCAAGCAAGCCGATAGGACGGCGCAGCCGTCCTGACGCCATGGCCGACCAACCTGCGCATAAACGAGTATTGCTCAAGCTCAGCGGCGAAGCGCTGATGGGCACGGACAGCTACGGCATCAATCGCGCGACGATCGAGCGCATCATCTCCGAGATAGCCGACGTGGTAGCGCTCGGTGTCGAGGTGGCGGTTGTTATCGGCGGCGGTAATATTTTTCGCGGCATGGCGCCGGCAGCAGCCGGCATGGATCGTGCGACGGCCGATTATATGGGCATGCTCGCGACGGTGATGAATGCGCTCGCATTGCAGGATGCGATGCGCCGCATGAACCTCGTCAGCCGCGTGCAGTCAGCACTTAACATCGAGCAGGTGGTCGAGCCCTACATTCGTGGCAAGGCGATGCGCTATCTCGAAGAAGGCAAGGTCGTCATATTTGCGGCCGGCACCGGCAATCCATTCTTCACAACCGATACGGCGGCCGCTTTGCGCGGGATGGAAATGAACGTGAGCCTCGTCCTTAAGGCCACCAAGGTCGACGGCGTTTATACCGCAGACCCGAAGACCCACGCCGACGCGGTGCGTTACAAAAGCCTTACGTTCGATGAGGCCATCATCAAGAATCTTAAAGTCATGGACGCGACGGCGTTGACGTTGTGCCGCGACCAGAAGCTGCCGATAAACGTTTTCAGCATATTTAAACACGGGGCGTTTAAACGTGTCGTATTAGGCCAGGACGAAGGCACGCTCGTGCATTGTTAGCGGAGAAAAACTCATGATCGCAGACATTAAGAAATCCGCCGAAGAAAAAATGAAAAAGACGACCGATACGTTGAAGAACGATCTCGGGAAAATCCGCACCGGCCGCGCGCACGCCGGTTTGCTTGACCATGTAATGGTGGATTATTACGGAACCCCGACGGCAATCAACGCCGTTGCAAGCGTCAATTTGCTCGATGCGCGCACGATAGGTGTGACGCCGTGGGAAAAAAAGCTCGCGCCCGCGATAGAAAAGGCAATTCGCGACTCTGACCTGGGTCTTAACCCCTCCACGATGGGGGAGACGGTTCGCGTGCCGATGCCGGCGTTGACCGAAGAGCGCCGCAAGGACCTGGTCAAGGTGGTGCATAAAGAGGGTGAGGGCGCGCGCGTCGCAGTGCGCAACATCCGGCGGGATGCTAATAATCATTTGAAAGACCTGTTAAAGCAGAAAAAAGTCGCCGAGGATGAAGAGCGCCGCGCCCAGGACGACGTGCAAAAGCTGACCGACCGCCATATTGCGGATATCGAAAAGCTGCTTGCTGCCAAAGAAGCCGAATTGATCGCGGTATAAGGTAAAAGCGCGCTCGTGGCGAATTCGGATTCAACGACCATCGGCATACCAGCAACCGGCGCGCTGCCGCGACACGTCGCCATTATCATGGATGGCAATGGACGATGGGCTAAGCAACGCTATCTGCCGCGTATTGCCGGTCATCGTGGCGGCGCTGAAAAGGTGCGCAGCACCGTGCGGGCGTGTGCTGAAAAAGGGATCGAGTATCTGACGTTATTCGCGTTCAGCAGCGAGAATTGGCGCCGGCCGGCCGAAGAAGTATCTTTCCTCATGCAGTTATTTATCTCCGCGCTCGAACAAGAGGTCGCCAAGCTGCATGAGAATGGCGTTCGTTTCAAGGTAATCGGGGACTTGTCGCGTTTCGAACGGCCGCTCCAAAAACTCGTTGCCGACGCAGAGAATCTTACTCGCAATAACACTCGATTGACGCTGACGGTGGCGGCCAACTATGGCGGCCGGTGGGACATCATGGAGGCGGTGAAGCGCATGCTCGCCGATAAACCCCAACTCGCAGCTGACTTCACCGAATCGGATCTTCTGCCCTATCTCTCGCTCGCCTATGCACCCGAACCGGATTTGTTCATAAGGACCGGCGGTGAGCAGCGCATAAGCAATTTTTTACTGTGGCAGCTCGCGTATACCGAAATGTATTTCACTGACACATTGTGGCCGGACTTTGATATTGCGGCATTTGACACTGCGATCGAATCGTATACGCGACGGGAGCGGCGATTTGGGCGCACCAGCGAGCAGTTGCGCGAAGACGCTGCGCGGCAAACTCCACGTCGCGCCCTAGATGGACGTTAACGGCCCCCGGGCGTCTAGCCGCTGATGCTCAAGCAGCGCCTGGTGACCGCCGCAGTCCTGATTCCACTGTTGCTGGCAGCGATGTTTTTGTTGCCCGGCGTCTGGTGGCAGGCCGTATTGATTATCCCGGTGTTGATTGCCGCGCACGAATGGGCGCGCTTGGGATCGTTCGGCCGCACCGGTGAAGCGTTATTCTTGCTAACGCTGACGGCCAGTCTGGCAATGCTCTGGTTCTTTGTCAGCGCATCAAATCCTGTTAACGGACAGCTCGCCGCGCTTTCGCGCATCGTATTCGCCCTAAACATATCGTTTTGGCTGGTCGTTGTGCCATGCTGGCTATGGCTGAAAGTGACTGTGCGCAACCGCCTGGTGTTGGGAGCCGCAGGCATAGCCGTTTTGCTGCCGACGTGGCTTGCGATGACGCAACTGCAAGTCAACCCGCTGCTGCTGTTGCTGTTGCTTGGCGTGGTCTGGATTGCCGATACTGCGGCGTATCTGTTTGGCCGGCTGTTCGGCCACCACAAGCTTGCGCCGCGCATTAGTCCCGGTAAAACGTGGGAGGGTGTCGCTGGGGCATTGGCCACTGTCACCGTGTATGCCCTGATTTTGCATTTCGCGCACTTCACCGAGCGTAAGGGCGAATTTCTTATCGCAACATTTTTAGGGATGGCGGTATTAAGCATCGTCGGCGATTTATTCGAGTCATGGTTGAAGCGCGGAGCCGGCGTCAAGGATAGTGGCACGATCTTTCCGGGACACGGGGGTATGCTCGATCGCATCGACGGTGTGGTTGCAGCGCTTCCTCTCGCTGCACTCATTTTCTTATGAACGCACCGCGACACCTGGCGATCCTGGGCTCGACCGGCAGTATCGGCGTCAATACGCTTGATGTCGTCGCGCGGCATCCCGATCGATTTCAGATAGTTGCACTCACTGCGCACCGCCAAGTCGATCTGCTGTTTCAGCAATGCATCGCCTTCAAGCCGCAGTACGCGGTGCTGGGTAGCGCGCAAGATGCCGACGACCTGCGCGTGAGGCTGCGGGCGCAAGGCCTTGCGACTTCCGTGTTGCACGGCGAGCGTGCGCTGGAAGAAGTCGCGTCGCTCGCCGAAGTTGATACGGTCATGGCGGCGATTGTCGGCATCGCAGGCCTGCGCGCGAGCTTTGCAGCAGTGCGCGCGGGCAAGCGTGTTCTGCTTGCCAACAAAGAGGCGTTGGTCACCGCCGGCCCTGTTTTCATGCAGGCGGTGCGCGCGCATGGCGCAACTTTGCTTCCCATCGACAGCGAACACAATGCGGTATTTCAGGCGCTTCCGCGTAATTTCTCGGGTGACCTCGCAGCGTCCGGCGTGCGCCGCATCGTGCTGACCGCATCCGGCGGACCTTTTCGAAACCTCCCGTTAGATCAGTTGCACAGCGTGACGCCCGATGAAGCCTGCGCGCATCCCAACTGGGTGATGGGGCGGAAAATATCGGTCGATTCAGCCACGATGATGAACAAAGGTCTTGAGATAATCGAGGCCAGTTGGTTGTTTAATGCTGATGAGAGCCGGATCAAGGTGGTTATCCACCCTGAAAGCATCATCCATTCACTCGTCGAGTACGTCGACGGCTCGTTACTCGCGCAACTCGGCAATCCGGACATGCGCACACCGATTGCCCATGCGTTGGGTTTTCCCGATCGTATCGAGGCCGGCGTCGAGGGCCTTAATCTTGCCGCATTGAGCCAGCTCAATTTTTCCGAGCCCGATGTCGCCAGGTTCCCATGTCTTGAACTTGCGCGCGAGGCGCTGCGCACAGGCGATAGTGCGCCGGCGGTTTTAAATGCTGCCAATGAAATAGCCGTGAGCGCTTTTCTTGCGTCGCAACTCGGGTTCGACCGTATTCCGGAACTGATTGAACATACATTGAGTAAAGTACGCATCTCGCCTTTGCGCGGAATCGATGACGTGTTCGCCGCAGATCTCGCCGCCCGCGAATGTGCTCGATCATGGCTCGCCCGCACCGGTGCCGGAGCGACTCCTCAACCCTCCCGCCTGTCGGCGTAGCAATCGAGTAAAAAATGAATATCCTGACAACTCTAATAGCTTTTGCAATCGCGCTCGGTTCACTCGTCGTCGTGCACGAATTCGGCCACTATCTCGCGGCCCGGCTTTGCAACGTAAAAGTATTGCGCTTTTCCGTCGGCTTCGGTCGTGTACTGGCAAGCCGCCGTCTGGGCCGCGATCAGACCGAATGGGCGCTCGCGGCGTTTCCACTCGGTGGCTATGTAAAGATGCTAGATGAGCGCGAAGGTGAGGTTGCGCCGCAGGATTTGCCGCGCGCCTTCAACCGCCAGTCCGTCGCCCGCCGCTTCTTTATTGTGGTGGCGGGACCGCTTGCAAACTTCTTGCTCGCCATAGGCGTTTATTGGCTGATCTTCATGCATGGCGTGCCGGGGCTTAAGCCGGTCATCGGCGCCGTGGCGGTCGGCTCACCAGCCGCACAAGCGCAATTCCAAACGGGTGAAGTCCTCACGAAGGTTGGGGGCGAAGCAGTTACTACATGGCAGGATGCGCGCTGGCAGTTACTCAAATATGCGGTCGACCGCTCGACCGTCGCTATCGAAGCGCAGAACGAGCGCTCGGAAATTCGATTTCACAAACTGGATATGGCAACCTTGACGCCGGCCGATCTCGATGGCGACTTTCTGCGCGTACTGGGCTTCGCGCGACAACAGCCGCCGCTGCCGCCGGTGATCGGGCGCGTAGTAGCCGGCGGTGCAGCGGAGCGCGCCGGTATGCTCACCGGCGATGAAGTGCTGAGCATAGACGGTGTTGCGGTCAAGCGCTGGGACGAGGTCGTTACGATTATCGGCGCCAGCCCGCAACGCGAACTCATGCTCGAAGTAAAACGCGGCGAGATGCGCCAGACAATTGCGGTGAAGCCGGATGCTGTTCTTGAAAACTCCAATCGCATCGGTCGCATTGGTGTGGCGGTGCGCATCGATGCCGACGCGATGCGGCAGTACGCAGTGGAAGTTCGTTATTCTCCGCTGACGTCCATCGGCAAAGCGGTCGAGCGCACATGGGACACTTCGATTTTTAGCTTGCGCATGCTCGGCAAGATGATCATCGGTGAAGTCTCGCTGAAGAACCTGAGCGGACCAATTACGATTGCCGATTATGCGGGCCAGTCGGCGCAGAGCGGATGGATTTCATACCTCGCGTTTATCGCGCTGATCAGCATCAGTCTCGGCGTGCTGAATTTATTGCCGATCCCCTTATTGGACGGCGGACATTTGATGTATTATATGATTGAAATTATTAAGGGAAGTCCCGTTTCAACCCAAGCAATGGAGGTCGGTCAAAACATTGGGATGGGATTGTTATTTCTACTCATGACCTTCGCACTATATAACGATATCAGCAGGCTTTTAAACGGTTAACACGATGCGCGTCTTCCAACATTTTCTGCTCGTTGTTGCCGCCGCGATGATGTCCAGCGCACACGCGTTCGATCCCTTCGTCGTGAAAGACATCCGTATCGAGGGCATCCAGCGCACTGAAGCCGGCACCATATTCAGCTACATGCCGGTCAAGGTCGGTGAGACCATGACCGATGACAAGGCGGCGCAGGCGATTCGTTCGCTGTACGCAACCGGGTTTTTCAAAGATGTAAGCCTTGAAGTCGACAACGGCGTCCTGATTGTCAATGTTCAGGAACGGCCGTCGGTCGCGCAAATTGATATCGTGGGCGCCAAGGAATTCAGCAAGGAAGATTTGCTCAAAGGATTGCGTTCCATTGGCCTCGCTGACGGGCGCATCTTCGACCGCGGCCTGCTTGACAAGTCGGAGCAGGAATTAAAGCGCCAATACATCAGCCGCGGCAAGTATTCGGCACAAATCACGACGACCGCGACACCGCTGGAGCGCAACCGGGTGGCGGTCAGGTTCGATATCGTCGAGGGTGAAGTCGCCAAGATCCGCCAAATCAGTGTGATTGGCAACAAGGTTTTTACGGAGAAGGATCTGCTTAACCAGTTTAAGTTGCGGACACCCGGCTTGCTCACGTGGTTCAGCAAAGACGACCAGTATTCAAAGCAAAAGCTGGCGGCTGACCTGGAGGTGCTACGTTCGTATTACCTTGACCGCGGTTATCTTGAATTCAATATCGATTCAACACAGATTTCGATTACGCCTGACAAAAAAGACGTTTACATTACGATCGGCTTGTCTGAAGGCGCGCAATACACGGTAGCCGATGTCAAGCTCGCCGGTGAAACGCTGATTCCCGAAGCAGAGGCGCGCAAACTTATTAAAATCCAGCCGGGCGAAGTTTTTTCGCGCAGCAAGTTGACTGAATCGACCAAGCTGCTGAGCGACCGCATCGGCAACGACGGCTACGCTTTCGCCAACGTCAATGCAGTGCCGGAATTGGACAAGGAAAAACGCAAAGTTAATTTTACCTTCTTCGTCGATCCCGGCCGCCGCGTGTACGTGCGCCGGATCAATGTGACGGGTAATACGCGCACGAGGGACGAAGTAATCCGGCGCGAAATGCGCCAACTTGAAGGCGGCTGGTATTCGGCCAGCAAAATTCAAAACTCTAAACAGCGCGTTGACCGCCTCGGATATTTTGCCGACGTTAATATTGAAACGCCGAGCGTTCCCGGTACCACGGATCAGGTAGACCTTAACCTTAATGTGACAGAGAAGCCGACGGGCAGCGTCTTGTTCGGCGCAGGTTTCGGCAGCGAAGGCGTGGTGTTGAGCGGCGGGATCACCCAGCAAAATGTGTTCGGCTCGGGCAACCATATTGGCGTGCAGGTCAATTCGAGCAAAATCAACACGGTGTACTCGCTGTCGTTCACGCAGCCGTACTGGACTGTTGACGGCGTAAGCAGGGGTTTTGATGTTTACCACCGGAAAAGTAATCCGGCAGCGCTTGGTCTTGGCTTGTACGAAACCTCAACCGCCGGTGGCCAGGCGCGCATCGGCATACCGTTTACCGATATCGATTCTGTGACGATGGGCGCGGGTTACGAAAGCACGAGTTTGACGGCTTTTACGGGCGCGCCGGTACGAATTTCTAATTACGTGAATACGTTTGGCACCAATAATACGGCCGTGCTTGGCACGATCGGTTGGGGGCGCGACACGCGCGACAGTGCTATTTATCCGACCGCGGGCGCGATCTCGCGCGCCAACCTCGAATCTGGCTTGCCGGGCGGCACGCTGCGCTTTTACAAATTGAGCGCCGAGCATAAAAGATACTTTCCGGTGACGCGCAATTTCGTACTCTATGGCAATGTGGAAATCGGTTATGGCGGCGGCTATGCTGGCAAGCCGCTGCCGTTCTTCCGCAATTACTACACAGGCGGTCCGACCTCGGTGCGCGGCTTTTATCCGGCGAATATCGGCCCCAAGGACATCAACGGTGATCCGACCGGCGGCCAGCGCAAGCTCGTGACTAACCTGGAGGTGCTGTTTCCGTTTCCCGGCATGCAGAATGACAAATCGATAAGGCTTTCCACATTTGTCGACGCCGGTATGATCGGCGACACCTACTCATTCAGCCAGACGCGCGCGTCAGCGGGTATCGCAGTATCTTATGTCTCGCCGTTTGGCCCGCTAAAATTGAGTTTTGCCCAACCAGTAAGGTCGCAAGACGGGGACAAGCTGCAAAAAATTCAGTTCCAGTTCGGCCAGCAGTTTTAGAATTCGAAGCGCCAATCGCGAACCGGTTAATGAAAGTGTAAGGAGACAAATTTGAAGCAAATTTACTTGATCACCCTGATGGCCGCGTTGTTGGCCTGCAGCATGTTGTCGCAAGCTCAGGCCGCCGATCTTAAAATCGGCTTCATCGACGCTGACCGAATCAACCGCGAATCGGTTCCCGCCGAGCGTGCCACTAAAAAACTCGAAAAAGAGTTTGCGCCGCGTGAGCAGGAACTACGCAGGATAGAAGGCCAGATTAAAAGCCTGCAAGGTCAGCTCGAAAAGGACGGCTTGACGATGGGCGAAAGCGATCGTCGCACCAAGGAAACGGAACTGGGCCGCCAGACACGGGAGTTTCAGCGCTTGCAGCGCGAATTTCGAGAAGATTTAAATTTACGCAGGAATGAAGAACTCGCCGCACTGTTCGAACGCGCCAACCGCGTGATCAAGCAGGTCGCGGAAAGCGAGAAATACGATCTGATCCTGCAGGAAGCCGTTTACCGGAGTCCGCGCATCGACATCACCGAAAAGGTCATGAAGGCGCTCGCGGCTGAGAAGTAACCGGTTGCTCAATCGAAGGGGCATACCGAAAATTACGCGCGCTATGGAAATGCAATGACCAGGCGCAAACTATTTAGACTGGATGAAATTACCGGGCAGTTGGGCGGTATTCTGCTCGGCGACCCGGCGATTCAAGTCGGCCAGGTAGCATCCCTGACAGCGGCCGGACCGACCGACATCGTTTTTATTTCACAGGCGCGCTATCTCGGCCAGCTCGCACAAACGAAAGCGGGCGCAGCGATTATGGGCGCCGATGCGCCCGAAGCCGCAAAAATGACACGCATTATTTGCGCTAATCCTTACGCCTACTTCGCGAAGGTATCAACCTTATTCAATCCAGCGGCCATCACCGTCGCCGGCACGCATAAAAGCGCGGTCGTCGACAAGTCGGCGCGCGTCGACAAGACCGCCAGCCTGGGCGCTGGTGCGGTGATCGGCAAAAAAGTGCGTATCGGCAAACGGGTCCGGATTGGCGCCGGTTGTGTCGTCGGCGAGGAAAGCAGTATCGGTAACGATTCGACGCTGCATACAAACGTGTCGGTTTATCATGGCTGCCGGATCGGCGAACGCTGCATCGTTCACGCAGGCGTAGTGATCGGCGCCGACGGCTTTGGCATTGCGCGCGAAGAGGGCAGGTGGACGAAGATACCGCAAATCGGCGGGGTTGATATCGGCAATGACGTTGAGATCGGCGCCAATACGACCATTGATCGCGGGACACTCGAAGACACTGTGATCAGCGACGGTGTCAAGCTCGATAACCAGATTCAGATCGCGCACAACGTTAAAATCGGCGCCCACACGGCAATTGCCGCCTGCGTCGGCATTGCCGGCAGTGCGACAATCGGCCGCAACTGCGCGCTCGGCGGCGCGGCAATGATCTACGGACATATTACGATCGCCGATGACGTTAGCATTTCTGCCGGAACGCTCGTTATGAAATCGCTGGTGCAACCCGGCACGTATACGGGCGTCTATCCATTTTCAACTCATCAGCGCTGGCTTAAGAATGCAGCGCAACTGCGCAACCTGGACGAGCTCGCCGAGCGCGTGCGCACACTCGAAGCGCGGCTTGGCAAAGAAAAAGGAAATTCGCAGTGAACAGCATGGACATCCACGAAATTCTCGCGTACCTACCGCACCGCTATCCGTTTCTGCTGGTCGATAAGGTAGTTTCGTGCGAACCGGGCAAGGGCATCGTGGCGATCAAGAACGTCACTATTAATGAGCATTTCTTTGCCGGCCATTTTCCGCATCATCCGGTGATGCCCGGCGTGCTCATCATCGAAGCGCTTGCGCAGACCGCCGCCATCCTGACTTTTAAGACTCACGATCACAGAGCGGACGATAAATCGGTTTACTACTTTGTCGGAATCGACAAGGCGCGTTTTAAAAAGCCGGTCGTGCCGGGTGATGCACTCGAATTGAGTGTGGAGATCAAGCGCTTTGCCCGCGGCATTTGGTGGTTCGCGACGCGTGCCAAGGTCGACGGCCAGATAGTTACTGAAGCCGATCTGATGTGCACGCTGCGCACAATCGAAAATACGACCACGTAACCCGGTTACCCAATGGTGACGGCGATTCATCCTACAGCGATTGTGCAACCGGGCGCCCGGCTCGCGGCGGACGTCGAGATCGGGGCTTACACGGTCATCGGTGAACACGTTGAAATCGACAGCGGCACGCACATCGGTCCGCACTCGGTAATTACGGGCCATACGCATATAGGCCGCAACAACCGGATTTTTCAGTTTGTGTCGCTGGGCGAAGCGCCGCAGGATAAAAAATACACAGGCGAACCAACCCGGCTTGAAATCGGTGATGGCAACACCATTCGCGAGTTTTGCACGTTTAATTGCGGGACCGTGCAGGACGCCGGCGTGACCCGTCTAGGCGACGACAACTGGGTGATGGCCTATGTTCATCTGGCCCACGATTGTCAGGTCGGCAGCCATGCAATATTCGCCAATAATTCGCAGCTTGCCGGCCACGTTCGCGTTGACGACTACGCAATACTCGGCGGGTTTACCGCCGTGCACCAGTACTGCCATATCGGCGCACACAGCATCACCGCCATTGGAACAGTCGTGTTGCAGGATGTCCCGCCATACGTAACCGCCTCCGGCAACACCGCGCAGCCTTATGGCATTAATTCAGAAGGTCTCAAGCGGCGCGGTTTTGCACCACCCGCAATAGCCGCGATCAAGCGCGCATATAAAACGCTGTACAAATCCGGGCTCGGCATTGAGGATGCAAAGCTCAAGATCGCGCTTGATGTCGGCGAGTGCCCCGAGCTGCAGGTATTGCTGAATTTTCTCATGCAGTCGACGCGTGGCATCATCCGCTGATCGTCCTGCCCGTCCGCGGACCATCGCGATGGTGGCAGGTGAAGCCTCGGGTGACTTGCTCGGTAGCCAGTTAATACTGGCACTGCGCGAGTACCTGCCGGGATTGAATGTCGTCGGCATCGGCGGACCACGCATGGAAGCCGCCGGCATGGACGTATGGTACCCGCTGGAAAAGCTCGCTGTGCGCGGTTACTTCGAAGTGCTCAAACATTTTCTTGAAATTGTCGGTATTCGCCGCCAACTGCGTCGCCGCCTGCTCGCCGATCGACCGGATCTTTTTATCGGCATCGATGCCCCCGACTTTAATCTGAGCCTTGAGCGCAGCCTCAAGGCTCGCGGCGTTCCAACGGTTCACTACGTGAGCCCCGCGATCTGGATGTGGCGGCGGGAGCGATTGAAAAAAATAAGGCGCGCGGTCAACAAGATGCTTACGTTGTTTCCTTTCGAAGCGGAGATCTACCGTGAGGCGGGCATCGATGTTGCATTCGTCGGCCATCCGCTCGCCGACCTGCTTGACCAGATTCCGCGGGACGATGCGGCACGCGAACAGTTGCGATTGCCGCCGTCGGTGCCCGTTGTGGCCTTGCTACCGGGCAGCCGG
>JANYCE010000415.1 GCA_025360445.1 Betaproteobacteria bacterium | reverse complement strand
TTCGCGGCTTTAAGTTGCAATTCAAGCATGCGCTCGGCGCCTTCAAGGGCGATGCCGGCAAAACGAACTGCTGCTTCAAGGTTGGCTTTATTCAGTGCCATCAGTTGCTCAGGGGCTTGGAACATTTGAATCTCCTTATTTAAGGTAACCTGCATTTATTCGGTTGATACCAAAGAATCTGCTGCTTGTCCGGTTGATTTGTTGCGATGCACAATCCAAATTATATTTGACTTGACCGGCAAGTCAAGCAATTTTATTGCAACGCAACAATTGAGGCGGAAGAGCAGGCATGTCGATGCAATCTATCGGGCCTAACTTCTAAAATACCCACGTATAATCATGTAATTAGATTTCTGCGGCCGGTAGGCCAACCAAAAGATAAGCACTTACTCATGTATCCAACAAATCCTGCCGCGTTACGTGGACCCGAAATCCGTTTAGTGTCACCTGCGGGCCAACTACGCTGTTTCGTGGTCAGCGGGACATGGAATCTGCGTGGGCTGGAAAGCCGCTTACGCGACCTCAATCCGCGCCTGGCGGAATATGCATCCGACGCCGGCGCGGCATGGGATTTGAGTGAAATCGATGTGCTCGATCACGCCGGGGCGATGGTGTTGTGGCGGGCCTGGGGTCGCCGCCGCGCGGCAACTTTGACGCTCAAACCGGAACACGAAGCGGTGTTCCGACACCTGGATATTTCCAGACAGGTGTCAGTCAAAAGCGCGCCCGCAGACCGTCTCTGGTTTGTAGTGGCAGTCGGCCGTAAAGTGCTCGGTTTGTTCGAGCATTTGGTAGCTGTAATCATCGTGCTCGGCGAGGTGGTGCTGGACGCACTGCGTTTGCTCCGCCATCCAGGAGGTATTCCGTGGCGTGAAATCTCGTCGAATGTTTATCGCACCGGAACGCAGGCGCTTGGAATCACAGCGCTGGTCGGTTTCCTGGTGGGCGTCGTTCTATCGTATTTGTCAGCGCAGCAACTGAGGGTCTTTGGCGCTGACGCATTTATCGTCAACATCCTGGGCATCAGCGTCGTGCGCGAACTCGGGCCTGTCCTTGCTGCAATTTTGATTGCCGGCCGCTCGGGTTCGGCAATTACCGCACAACTCGGTGTGATGCGCGTTACCCAGGAACTTGACGCAATGGAGGTGATGGGCATTCCGCAAACCTTGCGATTGATTCTTCCAAAAATGCTGGCACTTGCAATATCAATGCCGCTGATCGTGTTGTGGACAAATGCGATCGCGCTGATCGGCGGCATGACATCGGCTCAGTTGGAACTGGGGATCGGCTACACTTATTTTCTCTCCTCTCTGCCGGATGCAGTGCCGATCGCCAATCTATGGCTTGGCCTGGGCAAAGGCGTGGTGTTCGGATTTTTAATCGCATTGTTAGCCTGCCATTTCGGTTTGCGCATCGAGCCCAACACCGAGAGTCTGGGCATCGGCACCACTTCTTCCGTAGTAACTTCGATCACCGTCGTTATCATCGTCGATGCAATATTTGCGATCATGTTTAAAGACATCGGAATCAGCTGATGGAAGATTGCGTGGTCGAGGTGAAAGGTTTGTGGACGCAGTTTGGCGATAATGTGGTGCACCGCGATATCGACTTATGCGTTCGCCATGGGGAAATCATGTCGTTAGTCGGCGGCTCCGGCAGCGGCAAAACTACGATGTTGCGCCAGATGATCGGGCTTGAAAATCCCACTCGCGGCGAAGTGCGCGTATTCGGCATTCCACTGCAAAGCAACGATTCGACCGCGCTGCGCAAGCTGCGAGACCGATGGGGTATGTTGTTTCAGGAAGGCGCGCTTTTCAGCGCGCTAACCGTGTTTGACAACGTCGCTCTGCCCATGCGCGAATTGCGCCTTCTCGATGAGGGACTCGTGCATGATCTAGTGATGATGAAGCTCGATATGGTAGGCATCGAGCCGCGGCATGCGTCTAAAATGCCAGCCGAACTTTCCGGCGGCATGGTTAAGCGGATTGCGCTCGCACGCGCGCTCGCTCTGGAGCCCGAGTTATTATTTCTGGACGAGCCGACGGCCGGCCTGGATCCGGACCGCAGCGAAAGTTTCGTGACGTTAATTCAGGAACTGCACCGCGAGCTGCAACTAACCGTGGTGATGGTGACGCACGATCTCGATACGCTGGTGGCGCTTTCGAACCGCGTCGCGGTATTGTGCGATCAGCGGCTTGAAATCGTCGGCACGCTTGACGAGGTGGTGGCCGACCCCCACCCGTTTATCCGCAATTTTTTTATGGGCGAGCGCGGTCGCCGCGCGCTCGAGGCGGTCAGGGCAGTGAAGGCGATTGTGTCGATGACGTAATTTTTTCGCAGCCCGGCATGAAGCGGCCGGACTGCACGTTAAAGGGGAGCAGTGGTTATGGAGAACAGGGCATATGCGCTGGCCGCGGGTTTTTTTACGCTCTTGCTCGGCACCGGAGTGATAGCCACCGCGTTGTGGTTTAGCGGCAATACAGTGGAAAACGACGAATACTTACTGGTGTCGCGCTTTCCCGTCTCGGGCTTGAACGCGCAGGCGCCCGTAAGGTATCGCGGCGTCACGGTGGGCAAAGTGGTGAATATCAATTTCGACCGCCAGGATTCGCAAGCCATCCTGGTTAAAATACTCGTGCAGGCGGGCACCCCGATTACCCAGGGCGCATACGCGCAACTCGGTTCACAAGGCGTTACCGGTCTCTCATACGTGATGCTCGACGATGATGGCAAAAAACCTTCGCCGCTCACCAGTGAAAACGGCGAGCTTCCGCGTATCCCCGTCAGGTCATCATTCTTCGACAGTTTGAGCAGTTCCGGCCAGGAGATGATCGTCAACTTTAACCAGGTCGCACAACGCGTGAACACGCTGCTTAGCGATGAGAATCAAAAGCAGCTAATCAATACTCTGCATAGCGTTGATCTCGCGACAGCCCGGTTCTCGACATTCACGACTGCGATGCAGCCGACGGTCACGGCGTTGCCTGCGCTCATCAACGATACCGGCATGGCGCTCCGGCGCGCCGACACCTTGCTTTCAAATATCAACCAGCGACTCGACTCGTTCGAACGCGCTGCGAACAGCGCCGAGCAATTGAGCAATAGCGGGATGGCGTTATCTGACGCTATGCTCACTGAGTCGGTGCCGCGGCTCAACGTGCTGCTCGAAGATGTGCAGCGCTCGTCGCGCGGGCTCGAGCGACTGCTCAATGAGATCAATGAACAGCCGCAAAGCCTGATTTTCGGCCGCCACGCTGCGCAGCCCGGGCCGGGTGAACCGGGCTTCGGCGCGCAACGGGGAACAAAATGAAAAACATACTGACACTATCGCTGGCTCTCGCGCTCAGCAGTTGTTCGCTAGGAGCGCAGCGGGATGCAACGACGACCTACGATCTCGGCGCAGCACCGGCAGCACCGGCAGCGCAGCCGCGCATTCGAGCCACCGTGCTAATACATCCGATCGCGGCGCCGACCTGGCTAGATTCGCCTGCCATCGGGTATCGGCTTAACTATCAGGATGCCTCCCGGCAGCTGACCTACGCGAACAGCCGGTGGACCGCACCGGCGGCCGCGCTCCTGACCCAACGGCTGCGCTTACAGCTCGCGACAATCAGCGATGGCGGCGTGGTGAACACTGCCGACAGTGCGCGAGCGGATTACGCGTTACGCGTGGAACTTGAAGAATTCAACCAGGTTTTCGATACCGTGGAGTCCAGCCGGGCGGTCGTGGTTGCGCGGGCCAGCATCATCAACGTCGCGCGCCGCGGACTGATCGCACAAAAAACTTTCACGATTCAAAAGGCTGCGGCGAGCAGTAATGCTGAAGGTGGCGTGCGCGCGCTGGCCGGTGCAAGCGGCGAGGTGATTGAGGCGATTGTCGCGTGGACGGCGACGCGCCTCGCCGAGGACAAAAAATAGGCACTGAGCGATCGCGGAATATTCAGGAGCGTTTCAAATGACAGACACCCTTTTTGCGAAAATCATTGACCGGCAAATTCCAGCCGACATCGTTTACGAAGACGAGTTGTGCCTGGCGTTCAAGGATGTAAATCCACAAGCGCCGGTGCATATTCTGCTGATCCCCAAAAAACCGCTCGACATGTTGTCGAACGCTTCCGCCGGCGATGAAAAGCTGCTCGGGCACATGTTGCTGGCGGCCGGCACGATCACGCGTCAACTTAAAATTGATGGCGCGTTCCGGCTCGTCATCAACAACGGCAAGGATGGTGGACAAGCGGTATTTCACTTGCACATGCACATCATGGCTGGCCGCAAATTCGACTGGCCGCCCGGCTAGATCGGCTTTAGCTGTATGCGGCGTGTTGGACGTTCGTCGCGGCGGTGATCGCGCGCAAAGGCGATTGCACTGTGAAAAAACGGGCTCTGAGGCGAGCCCTGCCCGGGAAATGGAACGCCGGGTGATGCCCGGCGTCCGGGTCCAAGCGAGGCGCTAAAACTATATTCGCAGCTTAGCGCCTGAAGGCAAAATGCGCGTTAGCGTTTAACGTTGGCGTCATTCTTTTTATGCAGCGTCATGAGATCCATGCCTTCGATCCATACGTTGGGGCATAAGAAACCGGCGCTAAAAAAGAAGACGAATAAACGTCCGAACCGCGGCAAATCCCAGTTCGCGCCTTTGCGTGCTTCGGCCAAATTGGCTGCTTCCATTTTTAAATCTCCTCATCAAGATTGGCGACAATAACTGCTTTGTGGTGAGCACGTTGGAGTGTGCGCGGGCAGGCTAACTGAAGGCTTACGCGAATACAACTCCAACTGAACCATCAATATACACGCTTAAGTGCGGATCCGGCGGGGCGCTATTTTTAGCTCGCGATCTTCAATTGCTTAATTTCAGCCGTGCCGCCCTGAGCTTCGTCAAGCATACGAAAAATGTCAGCCGCCTCCTTCGCAATCGCATCCGCAATGTCGTTGAGCATTTTAAGGCCTTTGGCGACCGTCGCGTGTTCGGGCGACCCGTACCAGCCGGTCTCGGCGATCGTGCGAATGTCGGTCAGCACGGGTTGGTAGCTGCGCGTGCGGCGCAATTTGTCCCATTTGCGCCCGCGCGAATGATCGGATGAATAGTCGATGCGGTCGAGATGCACGAGGTCCGGCCGGTACGCGAGTATCGCCAGCGCTTCGATTTCGCCGCCATGGGTGAGCCCCCCGCAATCGTGCCCGTAGAGTTCGGCTGCCACATAACACGCCTGCACGGTCAACACCGTCATGCCGTGCTCGCGATGCAGCGCTTCAGACGCGATCGCAAGCGCCGGAATATTGCCTTCATGCCAGTTAATAATCAGCAGATATTTTGCGCCGTGCTGCGCGGTTGACTCGCAGGTTTCAGTCACCACGCGCATATACGTGTCGGTCGATAACGTGATCGTGCCCTCGAATGGCATGTGCATCGGCGTTACGCCAAACGGCGTCGAAGGCAGCAAAAGGCCGTCCATGCGTTCAGCGACGGCGTTGCCGATCGCCTGGCTCGCGTAAATGTCAGTGCCGGTCGGCAGATGCGGGCCGTGTTGCTCGACGCTGCCGGTGGGAAGAATTACCAGCGGATTCTTTTTGAGTTGCTGCGCAATCTCAGGTTGAGTGAGATCGATGAAGTGGCGGGTGGGTAACATGCGCGCTCCTTAAAACCAAAAGTAACCATTGCCACAGAGGGCACAGAAATGCAAAACGATCAATGTTTGCGGATACCAATTTTGATTGGCCGTATTGCCGTGAACTCTGTGTAAGTCTTTTAAATTTTAGCCTTCGTTTCGCTGAGGATGTCCGCGATTTTCACGGCTTGGCCGTTGTGTTCGATCGAGCGTAATGCGGCGTAGACGACGGCGACCGCGACGTTGCCATTGTGCGCTGACAATTCACGCACTTTGCCGGTCACGCAGCTTTCCGCGAACATTTCGAGTTCGGCGCAGAACATGTCGCTCGGCGGCAGCTTTATTTCTTCACGCTTGCCGTAGCCGTCCCTGCCGCGCTGGATATAAAGCGTCGACGTCGTGTGCAGCTTGTCGGGCGTGTCCCAGGTGCCAAAATCGATTTCGTAGTGCATGAGGCCTTTAGAACCAAACACGCGCACCGCAAAAATACCCGGCGAAGTCCAGCACGAACCGACATAGCCGATTTTGCCGTCGGTAAACTTGAGCAGCGTCATGGACTGGTCATCGACTTCGGCGCCCACCGGCGACAGCTTCGACGCCATCGAGCTCACGTCGCTGATTTCACCGCCGAGATAATGCAGCACGTCGAACTGGTGGATCGCCAGTTGCGACAGCGGGCCGCCGGGC
>JANYCE010000259.1 GCA_025360445.1 Betaproteobacteria bacterium | reverse complement strand
CGGTCGGCTTCGATGGTGATCGCCGTATACGCCGCCGTGCAGCGCGAGCTGGGCCTCTCCCTCAATTTCCCCGGCACCGAAGCGAGCTTCGAAGTTCACAACCAATTCACGGACACTGCGCTGCTCGCGCGCGCCATCGTGTGGATGGCGACCGAACCGCAATGCGCGAATCAATCGTTTAACGTGGTCAACGGCGATTATCCGCGGTGGGCTGATTTGTGGCCGCGCATCGCAGAACACTTTCATATGCAGGCAGGCCAACCCACCAATGTGAAGCTCGCAAATTACATGGCGGACAAAGGCCCTCTGTGGGATTCGATCGTGCACAAGCACAGGCTGCAACCGACCCGGCTCAACACGGTGGCATTGTGGCCGTACGGCGATTATTTACTGCGGCCGGAATGGGAAATCCATTCGTCGATGGACAAGGCGCGCGCACGCGGCTTCAGCGAAACGCTCGACAGCGGCACGATGTTCGCGCGGCATTTCGCGCATTACCGCGCGGCGAAAATTATTCCTTAGTCCGCGAGCCGTCACTTAACCGCATCACTCACGACCGCGTTTGACACACAATGCATCGCATGGCTTACATTATCGAGGTTGCTGGATGACACGATGCGCGGCCGCGCATTGCGACTAAACGGGAGATTCTTACTCATGTCCGCCCTAATTCGTTTGACCGCGCGTCGTCTGTCGATTGCGGCAGCCGCCTTTACATACATTTGCATGACAGGCGCAGCCTCTGCGCAGGCGTACCCCGCCAAATCCGTCAAAGGCATTGTCGGCTTTCCTGCGGGCGGCGGGTCGGACGCGCTTGCGCGTCTGGTTTGCGCTGCGCTGGGCGAGAAATTCGGCCAGCAGTTTGTGGTCGACAACAAGGCGGGTGCGAATACCATCGTCGCCACCCAGTATGTAAAAAGCCAGCCGGCGGACGGCTATAACCTGCTGTTCGTATCGGCATCGTTCGCGATCAATCCGAGCCTCTATAAGCTCGATTACGACATCGAGAAAGATTTCACGCCGGTCGCTGTAATGGCGATCGTGCCACTGCTCATGATCGCGAATAACAATCTGCCGGTGACCTCAGTCAAAGATCTGATCGCGATGGCGAAAGCGCAGCCCGGCAAACTTAATTACGCATCGTTCGGTATCGGCAGCGCGGCGCATCTCGCCGGCGAAATGTTTTTGAGCATGACCGGCACCGATATGATCCATGTGCCTTATAAAGGCAGCGCGCCTGCGGTCGCTGACGTGATGGGCGGGCGCATTACGATGATGCTGCCTGGCATCGGATCGGCGATTAACCTCGCGCGCGAAGGAAAACTGAAAGCGCTCGCAGTTTCAACCGGCAAGCGACTCGCCGGTGCGCCGGATATTCCGACCATCGCCGAAGCGGGCGTCCCGGGTTTCGACGTTGCCACGTGGGAATCGATCCAGGCCCCCGCTGGCACGCCGCCCGATGTCGTGGCTAAACTTAATGTCGCCGTCCGCGAAGCGGTCACCAATAACGACCTGCGCCAGAAGATGATCAATCTCGGCTTTGAGCCCGACGGCCAGAAATCTCCCGCGGAAGTCGCACAGTTCGTCAAAAGCGAAATGAACAAATGGGGCAAGGTCGTGCGCGAACGCAATATCAAGATCGAGTAGCGCTTGAGTGAACCAAGGGTAACGGTCATCGGGGCCGGCATCGTCGGCGTGTGCTCGACCGCATGGCTGCAGCGCGCGGGCTTCAAGGTCACGCTGATCGATGCCGGCCCCGTCGGCGAAGGCGCGTCATTCGGCAATGCGGGCAATTTAAGCCCCGGCGCCGTCGTGCCGTACATGATCCCGGGCTTCGTGAAGGAAGTGCCCGGCTGGCTTGCGCAGAACGGTCCGCTCGCCGTGCGCCCCGGATACTTTTTTAAAGTGCTGCCGTGGATGCTGACCGCCGTCAGGACCAGTCGCGCTGAAACGGCGATGACGACTTCACGTGCGATGCATGCATTGCATCGCGGCACGCTCGACGCGTACGATGAACTCACGCGCAACACCGACGCAGCGGCGTTGATCGAGCGTTGCGGCCAGCTTTATGTCTCCACGCGCGTGAACGCGGCGCAGGGCTCGGCAATAGCGCAATCGATGCGGCAGGCGGCAGGGGTCAAAGTAATTGCGCTCAACGAAGGTGAAATTCGTGACGCGGAACCCGCACTCGCGCCAATTTTTAGAAGCGGCATGCTGATTCCTGACAACGGCCGCTGCAAAGATCCGTATCGATTTGTCCAACTGATTGCCGCCGAAGCACAGCGTTATGGCGCGGAGATCTTGCGCGGCCAGGTCACCGGCTTTCAGACTAATGGAACGCATGTGAACGGCATCGTCGTCAATGGAACAATTTTGCCTGTCGAGCGCGTTGTGATCGCCGCCGGCGCCGCATCGGGGCGGTTAAGCGCGCAACTCGGCACGCCGTTGCCGGTGGAGGCCGAACGCGGTTATCACATCACGATCGCCGAGCCGGGTGTGGTTCCGAGCATTCCGGTCACGCACGTGGATGCGAAATTTGTGTGTTCGCCGATGAACATGGGGCTGCGCGTTGCGGGCACGGCGGAATTCGCCGGCTACGACGCGGCACCCAATTGGCGCCGTGCCGAGTTGCTTGGGACGCAAGCACAAAAGATGTTTCCGGGCCTGCGCATGGAAAAAACAACCCGCTGGATGGGCCGGCGTCCGAGCCTGCCCGATGGACTACCTGTGCTCGGCGTAGCGCCTGAATATGCGAACGCGTTTTTTGCATTCGGCAATTCACATTTCGGGATGAGCGCCGGCTCGGTGATGGGGAAAATCGTCGGCGAACTCGTCGCCGGGCGCGAACCTTCGATTAACCTCGCGCCATTCAACCCCGCGCGCTTTAGTTAGGATTAACCGTCAGGTTATGAGGCCGCTGACGAGATCAGCGCTCGACCTCGATGAACAGGCTCAATCGGCACCACGCGGTCACGATAAGGTCGCGCCGCGACACCGGTTGTTAGGCGTTACATCAACCGGCTGCGCGGGACCAAATTTACTTCGCGTATTCGAATTTCGGCATCGACTTGAGGGCGGCCTTGGTCGCGCCGGGCAACACGAATTTGCCGTCCTGTTCGGTAATCTGCCCGACTGGAATCGCCACGTCATGCCGCGCGACGCCCAAAAAGCCGCCCGCACCGACGACGAAGAACGAAGCAGTGCCGTCAGGTGCGATGATGATGTCGTCAATCTTGCCGACGCGTTTGTTTTCTTCGTTGTAAACAACTTTATTGAGCACCTTCTTTTTTATGCTCCATCCGTTGGCAACCATGGTCAGATTCGCAACACCGATCGATGTCGACCCCGCGACTTGGGCGTGAGAGGTGGCGGCCAGCAAAAGCGGCAGGCACAAAACAACTGCGGACACGGTTCGCTTCAATAGCATGGAGGCACTCCTTTAAACTTGGACATCCCGACACTGCGATGTCAACCAAGATTATCCGGTCAGCCACTCTAGAGTCTGTGCGCTGTCGTACTAATTGCTGTACTTGGGATGTGACGCCTGTCACGCAGGCGCGCCAGTCGCACTACTCGCTGTCTTACTTACTCAGGCTTGCGCTCTTTTCTGACGAAGCCGCCGAGTTTTTCTTTCCATTCGTCTGAGTGCATGCACCCGACCCATGCCTGGTTATCGAAAGCGAGGCCCGCGGTAACGCCGATTTCCTGCGACTGATTGATCGCCGACTTTGACTGAATGACGCCGATCGAAGGATTGGCAGCGATGCGTTGCGCAAGTGCCATCGTCTCTTCCATCACTTTGTCGTGCGGCACGACCTTGTTAACGAGGCCAAGCTCCATGGCCTCTTTGGCGTCCCAGCGGCGTCCGGTGAAAATAAGCTCTTTGGCTTTTTGCACACCGACCAGCCGCGGCAGGCGCTGGCACGCGCCGCCGCCCGGAAAAAATCCGTGCGTGGTTTCGGGCAGGGAAAATATCGCGCGTTCGGAAGCGATGCTGATATCGCACTGAAGCACGAGTTCGAAACCGCCCGCCATGCAATAGCCGTTGATTGCCGCGAGCACGGGCTTGCGGATATTTGCCACCATGCTTGTCCACTTCGCCACCACGTTGAGGCGGTCATGCACCATTGCCGCAGTGGTGCGCCCGGCGCGCTCCTTAAGATCTGCGCCGCTGCAAAATGCTTTGTCGCCTGCGCCGGTAATGACAATCACACGGACGTTTTCGTCGAGATCGAGCCGCGGCATTAAGGTGGACAGCTCGTTGCGCAATTGGGTGTTTAGCGAATTCATCGCCTCCGGCCGATTGAGCGTGACGACGGCGACACCGTCGGCAATGGTGAGCAGGTGCAACGGGGCATTTGTGTTCATGAGTTCATCCTGGAGTTAATCCCGGCGGCGCGCCGGTTTGATAAGAGTTGTTCGACCATTTTAGGCTAATCACACTGCGCCGCAGGCGGTTCACGTGATCGTCGCGATGCGGCGCTTTTATTTGCGCCCGGCCACGCCGGCACGACGGGTGATCAGCCCGTTAGCTTCAGCGACCACGCGAAGGCGATTGCACTGTGCCCCGGTCAGCCGCGTTTGGCTCGGCGCCGTGCCCGGGCGCATCAGATTATCCGGCGCGTCGCTGTGTTCGCCATTGTCGGAAAGCACGTGCACGAGCTCGTGGGCGATGGCCAGCGGCAAATCGCGCGCGCCATAGGCCAACCAGATCGTGTTACTCAGTTCGGGCCGCTCTTTCGCATTAGAAAGCCCGATAGCCTCCGCGTCGTAAGCGGGGTCGCTGTAGGTGTCGTCGACAAAAATGAGCGCGGGCTTCTGCACGGTGAACTCGCGCATGAGTTCTCGCGATACCGGTGTCGAGAAAAAATGAAAACGGCGCTGCGCCTCAAGTATGCGCAGTTCCGCGCTCGCGATCGCAACGTCACACTGGGCGATCAGGGGCAGGGCTTCCGCTACTGCAGTGATGATGTCGGCGGGTAGCCAGCGCGTACCCGTGAACGCATACAGCGACAACTTGAGATCGTGCGAGGCGCTGTTAATCGCCGGTAACTGTTCCGCCGGAACGCTGCGGGATTCGATTACGCGAACCGCATCGGCGCCTGCTGCGACCGTGCTGGCGAGCAACAACCAGTACGCGAGCCGCCGCATTGCGACCGCGATCATTATCCTTTCATCACTTTGTGCAGCGTGTGATGACGATTGCGCGTGAACTGGCGCACTTGCGTCGACCAGCGGCCGGCGTCGACGGCCTGCGCGAACGCGGCGCTGGTCAGCACGTCGGGACTCTCGAGTTCGAGTATGCAGGTATAGCGCGGCAAGCCGGTCGGCTCGACGGTTTTCGTTTCGCCGCCCATCGTTACGCGCAAGGTGTCGATTTTAAAACGGGTCGCGGAAACCACGCCCGGCACTTTGGACAAATGCGCAATGTGCTCAGTGTCGTACACCTCGTTAAACAACGCTTCTTTTTCCGCGTCGACATCCATCGAGGCGGTAAATATCCAGTTGCCGGTGATTGGCATGCAAATTCCCGCGATATAGAGGAGAACTATCGTAACAGAAGGCGCGCACCGGGGCGGCCGCCACGCGGGGTTGGCGATGAACATGGGTTACGCTTTTGCGCTGGCGTTTTTTTCCGACGCGTTCGTTTTTAGAGTTGTTTTTTGGCGGTAACACTTGGTCACAAGTGCACCGGCCGTAGCGTCAAATGACGGCGGCGCTCGCAGTGCCGTCAGTCGACCCGCGCGCCGGTCGCCTTGACGACCTTCGCCCATTTTTCGATTTCGCTCGTCATCAGCTCAGCGGCCTGCGTCGGCGTGCCGGATTTAATCGTTGCGCCGTGCGTGAGCAGACGCGCGCTCACCGCTTTGTCGTCGAGCGCTTTGTTTAATTCGCTATTGAGACGCGCGATGACAGCCGGCGGTGTGCGTTCCGGCGCGAGCAATCCCCACCACGAGCTTGCTTCAAAGCCGGGATAGCCCGATTCGGCAAATGTCGCGAGTTGCGGCGCGGCCTCCGAGCGCTGCGCGCTGCCGATAGCAATGCCACGCAGCCGGCCCGAATCGATATGCGGCTTGAGCGACGTGATGTTGTCCGTTACGAGCGGCACGAATCCGGCCATCGTATCCACGATCGCCGGGCCGGCACCCTTATAAGGAATGTGCGTAAGGTCGGCCTTGGAAAAAAGTTTGAACAGCTCGATGCCGAAATGCGAGGCGGTTCCTATGCCGGGGCTGGCGAAATCGATCTTGCCCGCCCGCGTATGCGTCAGCGCCGCCAGCTCTTTGGCATTGCGCGCGGGCAATGACGGATGCGCCGCGAGCACCACCGGGATCACCGCAATCAGCCCCGCCGAAGCGAAATCCTTGCGCGTATCGTAGGAGAGTTTCGAATACAGGCTGTGATTGATGGCCTGCGTGGTAACGGTCTGGATCAGCACCGTGTAGCCGTCGGCAGGCGCAGCTGCCACCAGCCCGGCCGCCAGCGTGGTGCCGGCGCCGCCCCGAAAATCGACAATGAACTGCTGCCCGATCAGCTCGCCCATGCGCGGCGTGATGCTGCGCGACAGGAATTCACCGGTGCCGCCCGGCGCGAAAGGCACCACCATGCGTATCGGTTTAGTGGGGTAGTTTTGGGCGGCAGCGTGCATCGCGGAAATCGCGAGCAGCAGTGCGGCCAGTGACGTCCAGAGCTTGTGCATGCATTCCTCCTAATATCAAACAGGATCTGTGTCCGGCTTCTCCGCAGCGCACCACGGCAGGGCTGCGCCTATCCCGCACAATACAACAGAAGCGCGCACAGGGTGCGCATGCGACTCGAAGGGATGGCTGCGAAAAAAATCAGTTGCGTGGTGAGCGATGGATTCGACTGGAAGTCATCTCAAAACTCCGTTCGCCCTGATGTATAGAAGGGCGAAGGAGCGGGCGTTGATGCTTCGATACCTCATGCTTCTGTACATCATGCTTCTATACATCAGCAGAACGTTTTTAACAGGATTTTTTACGCGGCGGCTTTCAGTGCCTGCTTGCGCGGCCGGCCGCGTGCGGGATGCCGCTGCGCGGTCGATGCGACCACGTAATTTGCGCACGGCTCTTCGGCGGAGAGCGTAAACGGGCTGCGCACGGTAACGCTGCCGAACACGGCACCGTCCTGCATGTCTTCAGTGAGCAGCAGCGCGCAATCCTGCAACTGGGCCGCAGCAACTACCATGCAGTCCCACCAGTTCAGGCGATAGCGTAGTTCGATCTCGTGTGCGCGTTGCAGCAATGCCTCATCGATAACCCGCGGCTGCCAGGCGAGCAATGACTTCACGTCGTTCCAGGCAACCTCTGCTGATATGGCCGGCTTGAGCTTGCGCGTGGCGGTCACGTAATATTCCGACAGCACCTGCATGCTCGTGCGTCCCGCCTGCTCGCGCCAGAGCCGCTCAATCCACCGTGCGGCGCACAACCTCTTGTCGACCTCTTTCAGATCGACCTCGTAGACGAAAACGTTAGCGTCGACGAAGACTGGCGCGATCATACAGTTCCTCCCGGGTTGGCAGGCGCCCGCCTGGCTTCTCGAATTTGTAAGGCTTTCTGGATAGCCACTGCCGCATCGCTTCGTCGTATTCGCGCGACTCCTGCATGTGTTCCTGCAGCATCTCGCCGACCAACCGCGACACGCTCTTACTGTGCTTGGCCGCATGCACGCGCGCCCACGCGGCAGTCTTTTCGTCGAGAGTGATCGTGATGTTTTTCATGATTGACGGTATTAAATGCCCATATTAAAATAATACACGAACTTCGTGTAAATATGCAATGGCGACTTAATTTGCTGCAATGGGTTTTAAAATGGCTCTGCTACAATGTATTGCAAATGTAATTCGCGAGGAATCCACCATGAAGACAAAAACACTGCCGCCCCTGCGGGTCACCCCCAAGCTGCGCCGCGAAGCGGAATCGGTGCTTGCGAAGGGCGAGACAATTTCAGCCTTCATTTTTGACTCTGTTGCGCGCAATGTCGATTTCCGGCGCAGCCAGCAATTGTTCATCGCGCGCGGTCTCGCGAGCGCCGAGCAAGCGAAGAAAACTGGCAGCTACGTATCGGCCGACGCGGTGATAAGCAAGCTCTCCAGCCGGCTCGCCAAGGCGCAGGCCAAATCACGAGGATGAATCAGTACCGCGTCCGTTTTACGGCGGGCGCCGAAGACGACCTTCTGCGGTTATACGATTTTCTGATCGAGAAGGACCTCGCCGCCGCAGAGCACGCGCTCACTGCGATCAAAGCTGCCGTCGAATTGCTTGGGCTGTCGCCGTTTTCGTGCCGCAAAGCAGCTGCCGACAACCCTCTGCTGCGTGAGCTGGTAATTCCGTTCGGAGCCTCCGGCTACGTTGCGCTTTTCGAGATCGACGATCCGTCGACTGTCACGATTCTGGCCATTCGTCATCAGCGTGAAGAAGATTATCACTGAGATGTGAAGCCGGCGGGGCGAGAGGTCGTAAAAATTAACGCTCTTGCGCCCTCCCGCCCTCACGGATTTTTACTTCGTCTTGCCCGGCACCTGCTCGCCGGCCATCCAGCTCTTGATGCTCTTCAGCGAGTTCACGTAGAACATCTGCATATTGTCGTCGACGACGTAGCCGACGTGCGGCGTCAGCACGGCGTTGTCGAGCTTGCGCAGCACGTGGTCTTGCGCCAGCGGTTCGCTCCAGAACACGTCGAGGCCCACGCCGGCGATTTTTTTCGCCTGCAGCGCAGTGATGAGCGCCTGCTCGTTGACCAGCGGGCCGCGTGAGGTGTTGACGAGATAGGCAGTCGGCTTCATCGCGGCAATGTCGGCGGCTGCGACGATGTCTTTGGTCTTGGCGTTCAAGACCATGTGCACCGATATCACGTCGGATTCCCTGAACAGCGCTTCCTTAGATACGCGGCGCACGCCAACGGCGGCGGTGCGCTCGTCAGTGAGGTTTGGGCTCCAGGCAATGACGTCCATGCCAAATGCGAGGCCGTACTTCGCAACGTAGGTGCCGAGACGGCCGAGTCCGAGCACGCCGAGCTTTTTCCCCATCAGCGATTGAGTCATGACGGTCTCCTGCCAGGCGCCCGCGCGCATCGCTTTCTCGGACTGCGGCATGCGCTTGAACAGCGCCAGTATCAGCGCCCATGCGACCTCGGACGTCGAGGCGCTGCTGGTCGCCACGCCGGGCGCGAACGTGAACGGGATCTTGCGGCGCTCCAGGGCTTCGGCGTCGATGCTGGCGTTGCGCCCGCCAGTGCTGATCATCATCTTCAGGTTAGGCAGCTTGTCGATGACTTCCGCCGGAAAGCGCGTGCGCTCGCGCATCGCGATGATGACGTCGTACGGCTGCAGGCGCTTGATGACTTCATCCTGCGTCGGGATGTAGTTGGCGAATGATTTGACTTCGGTACCTGCCGGCAGCGACTTCCAGTCCGCCGCTTGCATGGCGATCTGCTGGTAGTCGTCGAGAATGGCGATTTTCATTTTTTGTTCTCCTTGGGAACTTCGATCGTACTACGATCTCGTCCCCCCCCGGGGGCAGCCCGGCAGCTGGTTACGTTCTCTTACCTAAATCTCCCGGGGGCAGCCCGGGAGCTGGTCACTTTCCCTTGCGCGGCCAAGCGAAAGTAACCAAAGGGAAGGCCGCCCCGGTAAGCCGCGCCTGCGCGTCCCCTGTGTTACTCGACGGGTTCGGGGTCTGTGGAACTCGCTCGAAGAATGAGAAAACACATTGGACGATTGCGAGCTCAGACAGGTCCTCGACCACAGCACCGAACCCGCCTGTGTTACTCGGCGGCTTACAAGGGGTCGTCGCAACGGGCAGCGTTGCAAAGCGATACTGTGTCGAGAGTGGGCACCTTTTCCTCCTGTCGACCCTAGGACTTTTGCTTCTTAGGAGATGCGCTCTTTTTTGGGAATTGTTTTTCAAGTGTTTTAAGCAACTGCTCCTGAAACTGATGGCCCTTCGCCACGTTGGAATCACCGCCAAGCTTCTTGTAGAGCGCTTTTACCACACCGTGA
>JANYCE010000405.1 GCA_025360445.1 Betaproteobacteria bacterium | reverse complement strand
GGCCGTCCATGCGGGGCCCAGGGGCCTGCATTGCCGATGCCCCAGTACACAAGATCGAGTTCGGGATCATACGAACCTGTGATCCAGGTCGAGCCGCCGCCGCGCAAATAGGCGTCGCCTGCCGGCCAGGTCTCACTGCCTTTTTCGCCGGGTGCCGGTATGGTGTAAAGGCGCCACAGTTGTTTGCCGGTTTCGGGATCGAGCCCGTCGAGAAAACCGCGGATGCCGAATTCTGCGCCCGAGATGCCGGTGATCAGCACGCCGTTCGCAACCATCGGCGCCGACGTAATCGAGAAGCCTTCTTTCCACTCGGCAATCTTGGTTTTCCAAACCTGCTTGCCGGTTTTCTGATCGAGTGCTACGACGTGCGCATCAAGCGTCCCGCGATAGACCTTGCCATTCGAGACCGCCGGTCCCTTATTGGTAAGCCCTCAACAAACCACACGGGGCGTTGCAGGGTCCCACTCGACCGGCGTGCGCCACAGCTGTTTGCCGGTCGCGACGTCGATCGCAATAGTGTTTTCCGCGTTCGCGACGAACATGACGCCGTTATAGACAAGCGGTTGACCCTGTTCGCCATAATTGCTGCCAAGCGAGGTGCTCCACACCGGAACCAGCCGCTTGACCGTATTTTTGTTGATTTGCTTGAGCGGGCTGTAGCGATTCTGGTGGTAGCCCATGCCGTACGTAAGCACGTTGTCAGTGTTGCTGCCTTTATTACCGTCGCGCGCAAGGTCCTGTGCCGTTTGCGCCTGAAGCGGTGAATTAACCACGGCCAGCAGCGCGATCGTGCCGAGTAATTTTTTCATGTTGTCCTCCGGTTTTAACTGCAATGTGGCGCTGACCCGTTTCAATTATCCGGTAACGCAAATGTCCAGACCGAGCCGCCGACCGGTATGTTCTTCAACCCTTCGCGATTACGCGTGCCATACAAACCGCCGAGGCCTGAAAGCACGGTTACGTACTGTTTGCCTTTGTGCGTCCACGTCACCGGCATCGCGTTGACGCCTGAGCTTGTGCGAAATTCCCACAATGTCTGGCCGGTATCCGCGTCGAGCGCAAAAAATTCGCCGGTATGCCGGCCACTGAACAGCAACCCGCCGCCGGTCGCCAGCATCGCGGACGCGATCTGGAAATCGCGCACAGGTATGCGCCATTTCGCCTCGGCGGTCAGCGGGTCGATTGCTTCGATGTGGCCGACCACGTCGCCCGGATTCACCACCGGATAAGTATTTTCGACGCCGACATAGCGCGCGCCGGCCTTGAATGGCGCCAGCTCGGTAAGGCGCAGGGTTGAATAACCGTGATTAGTGTTCGCATAGAGTAGTCCCGTGTTGGGATTGAATGCCGCGTGCGGCCAGTTCTTGGCACCGCGCACGCTGGGCCACATTTCGAGCGGTTCACCAGCGCGATATTTTTTGGCGGCTTCAGACTCGACCGGGCGGCCTGTTTTCATGTCGACATGCGTGGCCCAACTGGTCTTGCCAAAAGCTTTTGCGGAAATGAGTTGCCCGTTGGTGCGATCAAGCACGTACAGGAAACCGTTGCGGTTCATTTGCATCGCAACTTTGCGCAGCTGGCCGTTTACATTGATATCGGCGAGGATGACTTCCCACACCGCGTCCCAGTCGTAAATATCATTGGGCGTGGCCTGATAGTGCCACGCGATTTCACCGGTCTTCGGGCGCACCGCGATGATGGATGCCGCGTACAGATTGTCGCCCTTGCGCACCGACGGATTCCACGGTCCGGCATTGCCGGTGCCCCAGTACATGAGGTCGAGCTCAGGATCGTACGAGCCGGTGATCCAGGTGCTGCCGCCGCCGTTCAGATACGCTGCGCGCGGTTCCCAGGTGTCATGACCTTTGTCTTCAGGACCGGCCGTCGTGTAACGCCGCCATAAATGTTTGCCCGTTTCCGGATCCCAGCCATCGAGAAATCCGCGGATGCCGAATTCGGCGCCGGAAATTCCGGTCACGAGCACGCCATTGGCGATTAACGGCGCGACCGTCTGCGAGTAGCCCTCCTTCCATTCGGCGGCTTTCTGCCGCCACACCTCTTTGCCGGTTTTCTGGTCGAGCGCGACGACGAACGCATTCAGCGTCGTGCGAAACACTTTGCCGTTGTAGATGGCCACGCCCTTG